>JAEXTA010000039.1 GCA_023453665.1 Bacteroidota bacterium
CCGTATTTAATCATTCTGATCAATAATTCTGGTTCTAACAAAGGTTCTCCACAGAATGAAAACCAACATTGTGTTGATGGTGAAATTTTCGCTATCTGATCTGCACATCTTTTCCATAATTCAAACGGCATTTTCCCTTTCGGTCTAATCATCTCCGGATGATGGCACATATAACATTTTAGATTACAGTCGGCTGTAACTTCAACTGCGAATCTTGTGGGGAAGGTAATATTCGTTAGTGTTCCGGATATTTCTTTTAAATACTGAAATTTTGTTTCTTGAATTTTCATTTTATACTCAATTTCGGCTATGTGTTTTTCTAATAATCTTCTTCAGGATTCTATTGAATCATTTTTACCGGTAGTTTTCAGCCGGCTCAAACGTTGTTTTGATAATAATATTCTTTTGGACGAATGAATGTTTTCATTTCCTTCGGTTAAGTTGTTTTTACCTGCAAGATATTTTTGTATTGCATTAATTGTTGGAAAACGAAATACATCAATCAGTGTTAATTCATCGTCAATATATTGTTTTAACTTTGCATGAAGTTGTACAGCAAGAAGCGAATGTCCTCCAATGTCAAAGAAATTATCATTAACCCCGACTCTCGGAATTTTTAATAGTTCCTGCCAAATATCCGCGATCTTCATTTCAAGTTCGCTTTCAGGAATAACAAAGTCTGTTTTCTCAGTCTCTATTTCATTGTTGAAAGGAACAGGGAATGCCTTTCTGTCAATTTTCCCATTCGGGGTAAGCGGAAAATTATTCATTGTTACAAAATTGGAAGGGACCATAAAGTCCGGCAATTTTTCTTTAGTCAATTCTCTTAGTAAATCAAAATTTAGCTGGACCCCATTCTCAGGAATTAAATAGGCGACTAAACGTTGGTCTCCGGGAACATCTTCCCGTGCAATGACAACACATTCTCTTACATCACTATGTGATGAAAGTACAGTTTCAATTTCTCCAAGTTCAATTCTGTGTCCTCTTAATTTAACCTGGTGGTCAAGTCTTCCTAAAAATTCTAAAGTCCCATCTTCTTTTTGATATGCAAGATCACCGGTGCGATAAAATTTTGCACCTTCAGTTGCCGAAAATTTATCTGCAATAAACTTTTCTGAAGTTAATTGTTGTCTGTTATAATATCCGTTCGTAACGCCGTCTCCTCCGATACATAATTCGCCCGGAACACCGATTGGATTTAAGTTATAATCTTCGTCCAATATGTAAATCGTCGTGTTAATAATTGGTTTCCCAATCGGTATGATATTTCCTAAAGAAGTATCAAGTTTATAGAGTGTTGACCAAATTGTTGTTTCTGTCGGTCCGTACATGTTAAGGATTTCACCATTAACTTTTGTTTGAAGTGAATGTGCAAGATTCAAAGGAAATGCTTCACCACCGACAAGCATAATCTTTAAGTTTGATAAAGCCCTGGCTGATTGTTCATCGAGTACTAGCATTTTTGCCATAGAAGGTGTGCATTGCATGTGTGTGACCGAATGAGTTTTAATCAGTTCTCCAACAGAATATTTTTCCAAATCATCGTGTGTTTGAAACTGTACGTTCGATTGACGTCTCAACTGATTTAGATAATATAAATGTGCGAGAACAAGATCGGAGTCCACTCCGAAATCGATCAGGCAGGCAATTTCATCAACATCAATTTCTTTTAACTTTGATACAATCTTTTTACAAGATTCAGGAGTTCCAAATAATCCGCTTGTTGAATAATATCTATCAAATGAATAATCAAGTATGGCATCCATATCTTCGTTAGAAAGATTATCCATGTTAAAATTGCCGTCAGCACCAGTTGTTGCATTTTTAAATACAGGGAATGACCACGCAGCCTCCTTAACAAGATTGACTGCACTCTTCAGATAATTTTTCATAGGTCCCCGGACAGTTTCTTTAACCATTTTTTCGTCGGTTCCTACAAAAGTATGCAGCATCAGGGTAAGGGTTCCTTTGCCTTTGTGTCCTGCATCTTTCCATGCTTTTCTGTAGATGTTAATCTTTTCAGCGAGTTCAGAAATACTTTGACCAAGTAAGTGTGTCAAAAGATTATGTCCAAATTTTCCAGCCATCTCAAAAGTTTCAGGGTTGCCGGCGGCGGTTACCCAGACTGGAAGTTTTTTTTGCACAGGTTTTGGAAGAATATTTATCTGTATTTCTTTCCCGTTAGGGTTTTTAAAAGCAACTTTTTCACCAGACCATAATTTTTGTACTTCATCAATCTGTCGGAACATAAGGTCTTTGCGGTCTTTAAAATTTTCGGGCATTATAACAAAATCATTCGGCTGCCAGCCTGCAGCGAATGAAATGCCGACTCTACCGAGAGATAAATTATCAACCATCGACCATTCTTCAGCAATTCTGATTGTACTGTGCAATGGAGAAACGACACTACCAGCCCTTATTCCGATATTTTTTGTAATTGTAGAAATTGCTGCGCTTGTTATTGATGGGTTAGGATATAAACCACCAAAATCATAAAAATGTCTTTCAGGTGTCCAAACTGCTTTAAAGTTATTTTCATCAGCGTATTTTGAGCCTTCAAGAAGAAGTTTGTATTTGTTAGTGTTTTTTTCACCTTCATAACTTGAAAAATAAAACAGACTAAAATCTATTGATGACGCTGAGGTCGATATATCTGTTTTCATATCATCGCCGGTGTAAAGAACTATTTTTAAACCGCGTGTAAGTGTCCACAATAATTCGAGAACTGAGATATCGAATGACAGACTTGTGACAGCAAGCCAGACTGATTGTTCATCATATTTGATGTGCTTATCCATTCCGGCAAAAAAGTTAACCACATTTTTATGAGTGACCATCACACCTTTGGGTTTGCCTGTTGAACCAGAAGTATAAATCAGGTAAGCAAGATTTTCAGATGATATATTTAGATCAGGATTATGTTCCGGCTCATCTTCAAGAATTTCAAAACCAGGATCGAGCTGAAGAATTTCCGCATTAACCTTTGGAATAATTTTCAGCAACTCAGGCTGAGTGATCAATACACGTATTTCTGCATCGTCAGCTTTAAACTGTAATCTCTCAGCAGGGTATTGAGGATCGAGCGGCAGATAGGATGCACCGGCTTTATGAATTCCGATTATTGCTACGATCATTTCTATGGTACGGTTTGTACAAATGCCAACATTAATTCCCGGTTTAACTCCAAGTGAAATTAATTTATGTGCCAGCCGGTTAGCTTTTTTATTTAACTCCGAAAACGTAATCGATTCATCTTTAACAATTACAGCAATTTTATCAGGAAATTTTTTTACCGTCCTTTCAAATAACTGGTGAATGCAGGCGTCCGACTCGTAAAAGGATTTAGTATTGTTCCATTCAGATAAAATTATTTTCTTTTCCTCATCGGTTATGAAAGAAAGTTCAGAAATTATTTTGTTCTGACTTTTTACTAATTCATCCAATATTGATTCAAGATGTTTGTTTATCCATTCGGCAGATTTTTTAGAGAACCTGCTTTTATCATATTCAAGCTTGAAGAATAATTCTTTATCTAAATATCCGAAAAGTGTAATTGGATAATTTGTCTGTTCAAGTACTTTAAATTTTCTATTAATCCATTCGCCGCCCTGTGACCTGAGATGAGAATCGAGCAGATAGTTTTCAAACACAAGAATGCTTTCAAATAAATGTTTATCTCCGTGAAGTTCACTTGCATTTTGAATTTTTATTAAATGAGTGTGTTCATAATCGCGTAGTTGAATTTGTTCTTTGCGGATTTCTTTCAGCCA
>JAEXTA010000052.1 GCA_023453665.1 Bacteroidota bacterium
ATACGATCCGTTCCGAACAATCTCATCAGGTCATCTTCGAGTGATAAGAAAAATTTTGAAGTACCAGGATCACCCTGTCTTCCTGAACGGCCTCTTAACTGCCGGTCAATACGGCGTGATTCATGTCTTTCAGTACCAAGAATAAATAATCCGCCTTTATCTTTAACACCCGCACCGAGTTTAATATCCGTACCACGACCCGCCATATTCGTTGCTATTGTTACGGCACCAACCTCACCGGCGTGTGCAACAATATCGGCTTCACGCTGATGCTGTTTTGCGTTTAATACATTGTGCGCAAAGTTTTTGCGTTTTAACATCCTGCTAATTGTTTCTGAAACTTCAACTGAAGTTGTACCTACAAGAACAGGTCTCCCTTCTTTTCTTAGCTCTTCTATTTGTTCAATTACTGCATTATACTTTTCACGTTTGGTTTTATACACTGCATCGTCGTCATCATTTCTTGTTATGGGTTTGTTTGTTGGTATAACAACAACTTCAAGTTTATAAATCTGGAAGAACTCACCTTCTTCAGTTTCAGCGGTACCGGTCATACCTGCAAGTTTATGATACATCCTGAAATAATTTTGTAGTGTGATTGTTGCGAGTGTCTGAGAATCGCGTTCAACTTTAACATTTTCTTTAGCTTCAATCGCCTGGTGAAGTCCGTCAGAGTATCTTCTTCCCGGCAGTACACGACCAGTGAACTCATCGACAATCGCGATCTTACCTTCTTCTGTAATAACATACTCAACATCTTTTTCAAAAAGTGTATATGCTTTTAATAACTGGTGAATGGTATGTATCCTGTCGCTGCTTTCAGAGTACCTGTGATAAAGTACATCTTTCTTTTTTACTTTTTCTTCAGGTGAAAGCATCGGATCATTTTCAAACTTGCTTACTTCAGTTCCAAGATCAGGAAGTACGAAGAAATCTTTTTCCATTCCGCTTCCTTTGGCAAGTTCTTCTCTTCCTTTTTCAGTCAGATCGATTGTATTATTCTTTTCATCAATAACGAAATAAAGTTCGTCATCAATGATGTGCATGTTCTTTCCTTTTTCTCTCAAGTACTCAAGTTCAGTTGCCTGAAGAAGTTTTTTGTACGAAGGTTCACTTAACACTTTTGCGAGTTTATTGCTCTTAGGCAAGCCGCGGTAAGCACGTAACAACAGCACACCTGCTTCATTAGTTTCACCGTTATTGTTAAGTAACGCTTCAGCTTCCTGTACAAATTTTGCGACGAGGTTTGTCTGCGCTCTGTGAAGCCGTTCAACACGTGGTTTCATTTCGTCAAATCGCTGATCATCCGTTTCAACCGGACCTGAAATAATAAGCGGAGTTCTCGCTTCATCGATAAGTACTGAGTCAACTTCATCTACAATCGCATAATTGTGTTTTCTCTGCACACGTCCTTCAAGATCAATTGCCATATTATCGCGGAGGTAATCAAAACCGAACTCGTTATTTGTTCCGTAAGTAATATCACAATTGTATTGAAATTTTCTCTGGTCAGGACTCATAGTGTTAAGTATCACACCAATAGTCAGATTATGGAACTTAAATATTTCTCCCATCCACTCGCTGTCACGGAGTGCAAGATAATCGTTAACTGTAACGAGATGAACTCCTCTGCCTGTTAGAGAGTTGAGATAAATCGGTAATGTAGCGACAAGTGTTTTACCTTCACCTGTAGCCATCTCTGCAATTTTTCCCTGATGAAGTACAACACCACCGATAAGCTGTACATCATAAGGAACCATTTCCCAGGTTATTTTATTTCCGGCAACCGTCCAGCTTTTGCCTACTAATCTTTGACATGTTGATTTAACAACCGCAAATGCTTCCGGCAATAATTCATCAAGAACTTCTTCATACTTTTCATTGAGTGTATCTTCGAGATCATCTAACTCGTCATAAACAGACTGCCTGTCAAACTCTTCATCTGACTGAAGTTTTGTACGAAGTTCTTCAATCTGGTTTCTTAGTTCAGCAGTTTCATCGGCAATTTTTTGTTTGAACTCAACTGTTTTTTGTCGCAGTTCATCATCTGTAAGGTCTTTTAACTTTTCATACTCTGCATTTATTTCTTCAACAATTGGCCAGAGGAGTTTTAAGTCTTTGCTGTGTTTATCACCGAATATTTTCTTTATAAATCCTAACATTTAAGAGGGTTCTCCGTTTGTAAATGGGTAGTAAAATTAACCATAGCGCCCATGAAATGCAATTTAAATAAGGGTGGATGGAGAGGGCTGCTGGAGAAGTGTAGTGTGAATGAGTAAGTGGTTAATTGGTTGAATTATTGGATTGTATAGCAAGGCTGTACTCACCGCCCTGTCAGGAACCACTTCCTGACAGAAACCTTCTCTGGATGAAAACCTGATTTATGAAATTTTATAACTGCCACGAAATGGTTCGTGATAGGCAAGGATATTTTTTGAACTATCTAATTCTCACCTGTTCCTTTTCTTCAATAATTTTTTAAAAGAAATTTTAATATTAGTTTTGCATCAACAAACTGAATCAGATAGTGTACAAAAGACAAAACAGATACAGATTATCAACATCATTCCAGGAAAAAATTTTTCAGTTTTCGTATGGTTATCTAACTCACGAAAAATTTACAGATGTGTTGAAACTGTTCCAGTCAGAAGCAGATAAACATTATTTCACTTATGAATCAGAGGCTAACCTGCTGAGGATCATAAGCAATATGTTTGATAAAGCTTCGATGTTAAGTGACTGCATCCGTTATCCGCATTATGCTGAGATACTTACCGCAGCGGCTTCAAACAGCAACTACCTTACGGATATTCTTGTCCGCAACCCTGAATTTTTCTATTCGATAGTAAATCCTTCCGATCTTAAAAACCCACTGGACGAAGAGATATTCCTTCAAAGAATTAAAAGCAGGACTGACGGTTTAAAAAGTTTTCCTTCAAAACTTCATGCATTAAGAACGATAAAAAGAAACGAGATGTTAAAGATCGGGATGAAGGATATTCTCAGTCAGGATGATTTGAACAGCATTACATCACAGCTTACTGTGCTTGCAAAAACTATTTCATCACACCTGTTTGAACTTTGTTATGAAGAAATAAAAACCCGACGCGGAATTAAAAACTTAAAAAGCTCGTACTGCATTTTATCTCTCGGTAAACTCGGCGGAAGAGAGCTTAATTACAGTTCTGATATTGACCTGATAATTTTTTACAACAACAACCAGCAGTTGAGTGACACAAAAACTTATGAAGAGTTCCTTACCGAAGTCACACACCTTTTTATCGAAAGTATTTCATCACACTCAGCGGACGGCTTTTTGTACAGGGTTGATTTCAGGTTAAGACCGGATGGAAAAAATTCTCCGCTCTGCAGAAGTTTTAACGAGTACATAAATTATTATGAAAGCAAAGGTGAAGACTGGGAACGTCAAATGCTGATCAAAGCGGATCATCTTGGAGGCAGTAAAGATCTCTATCACCGTTTTATGAATTACCTGTCAGCTTTCATTTTTCCTTCGTCGTTCAGAAAATCACCGACTGAACAGATTAAAAAACTAAAGTTCAACATTGAAAAAAATATCGGCGATAGTGAAAATATAAAATTACAGTCCGGTGGAATACGTGATATAGAATTTTCGGTCCAGGCACTGCAGTTACTTAACGGCGGAAGAATTAAATCGTTAAGATCCGGGCACACACTTAATGCGATTGAAATTCTGGAAAAAGAAAAACTCCTCTCATCAAAAGAAGCAGAAACATTTTCATCAAGTTATAAGCTGTACAGAAAGATTGAACACTTTCTCCAGTTAATGAATGATAAGCAGACACATACAATTCCCTCCGAAGGTGAACTGTTGAATAAACTGGTTCATTATTGCGGATATAAAGATGAGGCTTCTTTCAGAAAAGATTTAGACGCTAGGAAAAAACAAGTACAGAAAATTTATAATTCAATTGTCGGCATTGAGAAGAAACCTCAGACTGTAGCTGATTTTTCTTCTATAAGGTTCACAAATAAATCCAAAGCTTCAGCCGATCTCAACTTTCTCCGGGACGGCAAAGGACTTTTCGGAAATAAACAGTTTGGTGTCTCGACTATTGAATCTTTCGAAGCAATTGAAAAATCTTTAAATGAATATTTAAGCGGAAGCGGGCATCCGGATTTAGTTCTTTACAACTTTGCAAGAATTATAAGAAGCAGCAGGATACCTTCGATCTGGTACAAAACATTCCATAATAAAAAATTATTTTTTTCGTTCCTTAAAATTTGTGAGATGTCGCAGAAATCCGCCGACCTGCTTTCATCAAAAGAAGACCTGCAGGAATTTTTTATCACCAAAAAAGTTTTTGAAAAAATTAGTCATAATGCTCTAAGCTCTCTGACAATAGAGCAATTGACATTAATGCTTTCGGTAGGGCTTACACTTGGGAAAATTTCTTCAGAAAAGATTTCTGAAAACCTGACACAATATTATACTGATAAAATAATTTCAAAAAGCGAATCGCAGATAACACATAGACTTTCATCTGAGAAATTTTTTATAGCGTCACTCGGCAGTTTTGGTACAAATGAGATGAATTTTAATTCTGATATAGATTTGTTATTTGTTACTGACATTATCCCATCAAAAATTAATACAGAAAAAATATTTAATAATTATTTATCTGCACTTAAGACTGAACTTTTTCCTGTTGAAGTTGATTGCAGGCTTAAACCGGAAGGTAAAAATAGTCCTGTTGTTTTGACAATCGACCTATACAACAAGTACCTGGACGAACGTGTTCGCGTTTGGGAACTGCAGGCTTTAACTAAAATTAATTTATTGTATGGGAGCAAAACTCTATTTAAGAATTTTATTTCGCTTGTTGAAAAGAGAATGAAAACAGAAATACAGGATTCAATTAAAACTGAAATTATTGAGATGAGGAAGAAAGTAATTTCATCCGGGATTTCTTCCGGCAATAATTATAATATTAAAAAAGGAACCGGCGGTATTGTTGATATTGAATTTTTAATCCAGTTTTTCATACTTTGTCAACCGGTTTTATACAAAAAAACTAACGGCAAAAATATTATCAACATTTTAGATCAGTTGGATGATAAAATTATTTCATCAGAGGATAGAATTATATTAAAACAAAATTATTCGTTCTTAAAAAATCTGTTAATAGTGAATCAGAATTTATTTAACACAAGAAATAATCTTGTAAGCGGTGATTCTAATAAATTATCTCAGCTTGCTTCCTGTTTACAATTTGAATCAGGACAAAAATTAAACAGTTTAATTGATTCCGTGTTCAAACAAAATAAAAACCTTTTCGAAAAATATGTGATGAGGGGTTAACTTGAATTTTCTTAAAAAAAATTATCCTGTTATAACCGGACTTTTTGTTTTCATTATTTATCTTTCAACACTTGCACCTACTGTTGTTCAGATAGATTCGGGAGAACTTTCAACGGTTCAGCTAATGCCGGGAATAGCGCATCCCACAGGTTATCCTTTGTTCACAATTACAGGTTATCTTTTTTCTCTTATACCACTGCCGTTCACAAAAATTTACCAGATGAACCTGCTTGCCGCAATCTGGTGTGCACTTGGTGTTATAGTTTTTGTCTCAACTGCTAGGATGATACTAACCAATATTGATTCTTTAATATCAATTAAAAAAGTAATTGCAAAAAAGATTTCTAAAAAAGATAAGAAACTAAAACAGGTAATTGAAACTCCTTCAATAGCTATTGAAAAACTCCCGGAGATAGTTGTTGTACTCGCTTCAGTAGCCGGCGGACTTATACTTGCATTCAGCAAAACATATTGGTTTCAAAGTACATCTGTCGAAGTATACTCGCTACATGTTTTCCTCATATTGCTTGTCATCTATTTTCTGCTGAAGGCTTTCATAATCAAAAGTGATTCATTTTCAATTTCATTAAAAAACTACTGGATATTATTTGCGCTGATGTTAGCGCTTTCATTCAGCAATCATTTAACTACATTATTAATTCTTCCGGCAGTTGCAGTCATTTATTTCAACAAGTTTGGATTTAATAAAACTTCATTCCGACAAATTGGAATTATGTTGTTGTTCTTTTTTCCCATGCTGATTTTAATTTACGCTTACCTTCCTTTTATGGCGTCGCAACAACCTGCTATTAACTGGGGAAATCCGATAGACATAGAAAGAATTTTACGTCACATCTCCGGCAAACAATACCAGGGCTGGTTATTTTCTTCAACGGAGTCAGCAAAAAAACAGTTAACATATTTTATAGAAAATCTGCCTGTTGAATTTTTTATATCTCTGATATTAGCGGCAGCAGGTATGATCTATTCATTTCTGAAAGTCAGAAAACTTTTTTACTTCCTAATTACCACATTTGTATTTACAGTTTTGTATTCAATTAACTATGATATTAATGATATAGATGCTTACTTCCTTCTTGCATTTATTTCAGTTGCGTTCTTCTGTGTTGCCGGTATTCTATGGTTGTTTTCACTGCTTAAAACAGTTAAAAGTCCGGCAATGGTTGCATCAATTGTAGTTATAATATTCGTTGGTGTTCAGGCTTATACAAACTATGGTAAAGCTGATCAAAGTAAAACTTATGTGTTTGAAGATTACACAAGAGCAGTTGTAAACAGTGTAGAACCGAATTCAATTATCTTCAGTTACCAGTGGGATTATTTTATTTCACCGGCGTACTATCTTCAATTCGTTGAAGGATTCAGAAAAGATGTAATCATCGTTGATAAAGAATTGTTGAGACGATCATGGTATTATAACCAGTTACAGACTCAGCACCCTGATCTGTTAGATAATATGCAGCCTGAAATCAACCAGTTTTTAAAAGCACTCCAACCTTTTGAACGCAGCGAAACTTATGATGCTAATCTTCTGGAAACTTTATTCAGAAGGATAATGACTAACCTGGTTGCGACAAATATTGGAAAGAGAAATTTTTATATCGCTCCCGAAGTTCTTGAAAATGAAATGAAACGTGGTGAGTTTTCTTTGCCCCCGGGATTAACAATTGTACCCGATCTGTTCTTCTTTAAGGTTGTTAAAACTAATGATTATCATGAAGCTCCGAAACCGGATTACAAACTTCGTTTCCCTGAAAACAGGAATTACTACATTGACTCAATAGAAAAGTTTGCAGGGGCTATGCTTGCAAGAAGAGCGTTGTACGAAATGCAGTTCAACAAGAGAGAAAATGCGCGTCTGTATCTCAACAAACTAAAAAATGAATTTCCAAATTATAATATTCCACAGGATCTTCAGGACACAATTTTGAAATAAATTATTCAATTGAGTTCAAAAGATCTTCAGCCCTTTCCTTGGAAATTTCCTTTCCGGTAAGGAATGACTGAAGTGTTACATCCATCTGCTGGATCAGTGTTCGTTTATAATATTTAGGGGCAAACACTGAACCATCGAGCATATAAATTCTTCTTGTATCTTCATCATAGAAAGTATAGTTAATGAAAGGTCCACCCATTCCTTTGATGTTAAGATCCCATAAACCCTGGGTAAGTATTGCATATCTTCCGTTAAAGTTAACTTCGGATGTTGAGAAATAATCATCGGAAATAATAACGTATGAACTATCATCTGAAGTGCGGTAAAAATCTTTAGTAACTTTGTTCCTGATCACTCTTATCGAATCGGCATTTAAATATTCGGGAGTAGCATTTTCAATCCAGTGAACAAATATCCATCGTTCCATATCGCTGCCAGGTGATCTTCTTAGCCATACAAAATTACTTTGGGGAACATTTAAAGCCAGTTGAAAATCTGCCTGCACGTAAATAATCCATCCGTAATCTCTTAAAAATTTTCCTTCAATATCTTTCTTTTCATATCTGGAATTATAAAGACTTTCGAATAACCGCTGATCAGATTTTTTTTGATATGAGTAAAGGATATTGTCCTTGTTCTTCAGGATTTTAAATTCAAGTTCCTGCATTGAGGGTGCAGATAAAATAGTAACAAGTTGTCCCTTTGCCCAAAGATCATATTTTTTAACGACAAGATCACCGTCACTACGCAGCTGCTGTTCAACAGTTGTATCAACAATTGCGGATATATATTCAGATGTTTTTGAACCAGAATTTAGCGGCGCAACAATAACTATGTTCTTCCTGTTTTTAAAACTATTAACCTGGTTAACATTAATTCTTTTTAAAATAAAAAGTTTCTCAGGCTGCGGAGTATATATTTCCTTTTCAAAAGTTGTTTCGAGTGTTGTTCTTAATTCTTCAAACTCTGCCGAATCGGCAATAACATAAATTTCATCCTCAGGTCCTCTCGCAGGTTTATTTTCAGAACCACATCCCTGATTAACTATGATTAAAAGAACGACTGATATAATTACTAAAAACTTTTTCATATTTCACCTTGGAACATTATGCAGAATTAATTGAACTTCAGGCAGCAGGAGTCCGTACATAATCCACATAGTAAAACCGATACTGAGAGGAATTGTAAGATTGTCATCTGCAAATCCAAATGAAAGATTTTCAGCAAGAGTACCAATAAACGCACCTGCAATACCTATCATATACTCAGCCATTCTGCCTTCAATTTTAGGAGTAAAAAAAACTACGATACTTGCACTAACAAAAAATGTTAATGTTCCCTCAAAACTTTTTGAAAGGAATTTATGTTTACCATATTTCCTTCCGATCAATGCAGCAAGTGAGTCGCTGATTATGAGAATTGCAAAAGCCGTAATGAAAATAACTTTTGGAAATAGTATTACTCCTAACAAAGCTGATAACAAAACATAAGTAGCGCCGTTAAGGTTTTTTTTACGGGAGTCGAATTCATGCCGCCTTAAAAGGAAGCCGAAAATTTTGTAAAAGATTTTCCCGAATCCCGGGGAAAAATACCGGCTGAGATCAATAACAAGAGCTGTGAATGTGAGTATGCTCAGAATAATTATTGCTGTCTCTTTTGTAATGAAGTAATAAATAATTGGGATTGAAAGAGAACAAAGATGAATTAGTTTACGAACTAATTCATCTTTGTAGTGAATAGTTCCATTATCAGTTGGATTCATCTTTAGAAGCTGATTCTTTCGGTTTTCTCTGTTCAAGAAGTTTTTTAACGTGTTCGGGAATCACAGTTTCACCATCAGCTGAACCGTTCTTCTTCAGAGGAGGAAGTTCTTCTCCTTTAACAAGTTGATCAATTTCTGAACCGTCAAGTATTTCGCGTTCGAGTAATTCGAGAGATAGTTTGTGGAGAAGATCCATATTATCTCTAAGAATTTTTTCTGAACGAAGCATTGCGTCATTGACAATCCTTCGAACCTCATCATCAATTTCAATTGCGGTTTTCTCACTGTAGTCGCGATGACTTTGTATTTCACGACCTAAAAATATTTCTTCTTTTTTTGCTCCATAACTAAGCGGACCGAGTTTATCACTCATTCCCCATTCACAAACCATTTTACGGGCAATACCTGTCGCTTTTTCAATATCATTACCGGCGCCGGTTGTATAATGATTGAAGACTATTTTTTCGGCAGCACGACCACCAAGTGCATAGGTAATAATTGATTCAAGATATTCTTTTGAATAAGTATGTTTCTCATCTATCGGCAGATAACTAGTAACGCCGAGCGCTCTGCCACGGGGAATGATTGTAACTTTATGAACCGGGTCAGCGTCAGGAAGCATACGTGCAACAAGTACGTGACCAATTTCATGATAAGCTGTTATCTTCTTTTCAGCTTCAGAAATGATCATACTTTTTCGCTCCATACCCATCATTACTTTGTCTTTTGCTTCCTCAAAGTCAACCATCTCAACTTTTTTCTTATTCTTTCTTGCAGCAAGCAATGCAGCCTCATTAACAAGATTTGCAAGTTCAGCGCCTGCTAAACCGGGCGTACCTTTTGCAAGTGTTTCAAGCTTTACATTTTCTTCAAGAGGAATATTACGAGTGTGAACTTTTAGAATTCCCTCTCTTCCTTTTACATCAGGACGATCAACAACAACCTGTCTGTCAAATCTTCCTGGTCTTAATAATGCAGGATCAAGAACATCTGGGCGATTTGTAGCTGCAATAATTATCACACCGCTGTTCTGTTCAAATCCATCCATCTCAACTAGTAGCTGATTGAGTGTTTGTTCGCGTTCATCGTGACCGCCGCCTAAACCAGCACCGCGGTGTCTTCCGACAGCATCAATTTCATCAATAAAAATTATACACGGCGCATTCTTTTTTCCCTGTTCAAACAGATCTCGCACACGGCTTGCACCTACTCCGACAAACATTTCAACAAAGTCCGCACCGCTTATTGAGAAAAACGGTACACCTGCTTCACCTGCAACAGCACGTGCTAATAATGTTTTTCCTGTTCCCGGAGGTCCTAATAATAATACACCTCTTGGAATTTTACCGCCGAGTTTCTGAAACTTTGAGGGTTCTTTTAAAAATTCTATAATTTCTTCAAGTTCAAGTTTGGCTTCATCTGCACCGGCAACATCACGGAATGTTATTTTTTGTCCGGATTGAGTAATAAGTTTTGCTTTACTTTTCCCGAATGAAAAAATACCTCTTGTTCCGCCACCGCCGCCCTGCATTCTGCGCATAATAATTATCCACACTGCAATAATTAATATCCACGGGATGAAGCTTACAAGAACGTTTAACCATTCATTGGATTCTTTATCAAATGAATACTTAATTCCTTTTGCTTTCCAAATTGCTTCCTGATCTTTGAT
The DNA here is from genome assembly GCA_023453665.1 of Bacteroidota bacterium. Lineage (GTDB taxonomy): Bacteria > Bacteroidota > Ignavibacteria > Ignavibacteriales > Ignavibacteriaceae. Next base: position 10,736 of record JAEXTA010000052.1, read on the forward strand.
AATAGGCTCAGGAAGATATACTACAATTTCCTGCACTGAAACTGGTTTGGAATTAATAACAAGTTCTTCTTTAGCCTTAAGTTTAGCTTTGAAGTGATAATCATTTAAATCGGATTTAGTAATATTTGCTTCTTCTATTTTATCTTCAGCGACTAATTTTTCATACTGGTTATAAGTTATTTCAGTATATGTTGTTGAACCTGTTCTGAAAACCTGGAGTACAACTACGGCTGCGACTATTACCGCACCCCAGCCAAATACTAAACGGATTACTTTTGACCAGTCAAAATTGTCATCCGGTTTATTCTGATTACCACCACCTCTGGGTGTTTTATTTGAAGATGAATTGTTGTTATCTGACATATTAAATTTTTTATTTTTTAAATCCATTTTAATGATTTGCTCCGTCATTCACTTAAAACATAAATTGACCTTAAATTTCTATACTTTTGCGCATAATCCAAGCCATAACCTATTACGAATTTGCTTGGAATATTGAATCCAATATAATCAATTTTGACATTATATTTGAGGCTATTGGGCTTACAAAGAAGCGATACAACTTTCATACTGGATGGCGTATGTTTTGTGAACAATTCTTCAATATATTTTACCGATAACCCTGAATCCACAATATCTTCAACAATTATTATATCTCTTCCGTTCACCTGGCAATTCAGTTCTTTTAACAATTTGATGTTGCCAGATGAAATTTTTTCATCTCCATAACTTGATAACTTAAAAAAATCAATTTCACAATCAATTGAAATATTTTTTATCAGGTCGGACATAAAAATAAATGAACCGTTCAAAACACCTATGAATATCGGGGTGGTTCCTGCATAATCGGATGATATTGTCCTGGCAAGTTCATCAATTCTTGATTGAATTGTATTTTCATCAAGATATTTAATGAAGACCTCGTTTCCCACAATCACCTGCTCAGGTGAAGCTGAATTTATTTCAGACATATTCGGATAACTTTCTTTGTTTCATTCGTTATTTTAAATCTATCATCAATCCTGCTTCCAATAACCCATACAATTCTGTCATTATTAAGCAGAACAAGTTTTTGTTTTTTTTCAGATAATGGAATTTTTAATGTGTTAAGATAATCAGAAATCTTTTTTGTTCCTTTCATACCAAGAGGAATAAACTTATCACCTTGTTTCCACGGTCTGATTATAAATTTATCATCAAGTTCTTTTCCGTCGATGAATTCAGTTTTTCCATCACCCGCAAAACCATCAGGAATATCTGCAGTTTCTTTAATTGAGATAACCGAATGTCCAATATTTACAGTCTGATTAAGATAAATTTCCTTCTCTTCAAATTTGATTAATGAATTGTTTCCTAAACTGAATATTATTTTATCTCTTTCCCTTACAACATTCAGTTTATCAATCAGATTTAATTGTTTGGATGCTTCTGCTTCAACCAGTTTGAATATCAATTGCACATCTTTATAATTTAACTGAATATTGAATTGATTACTTATGGTTAACATTAATAATTCTGACACAATAATCCGGTCATTCTTTTTAATATCATTTATTTTAATGCTGAAGGAATCCCTATCACCTGCAACTAACTTTTTAATACCAGCAACCTGTTCATCCACATAACTTACGTGATTCCTGAAAACCATTGATGACCGTAGAACGGTTTCATCAATGTTCGGATTTAATTTTTGTCTGATCTTTGGTAATAGTTCATTCCTGATAAAATTTCGTTCAAATTTATTTTCAGAATTACTTTTATCCGTTCTGAAACGGATTTTATTAATTTTTAAATATGAAAGTATCTCATCTTTCTGAAGACATAAAACCGGTCTGATTATCTTTCCTCTTGTTACAGGAATTCCTGAAATACCTTTTAAACCGGCACCTTTAATAAGGTTAAGAAATACTGTTTCAGTGTTATCATTTATGATATGAGCAGTTGCAATTTTATTATAATTATGATAACGGGATGTTCGGTCAAGTTCTTCATACCTTATTATTCTGCCTGCTTCCTCAATTGAGATTTTATTTTGTCTGGCAAAAGCAGCCACATTTTTTTCGACATCATAGTAAGGTATTTTCATTGACTCACATAAGCTGCTGCAGAAGTTTGCATCTTCATCCGCATCTTTTTTTCTCAACTTATGATTAACATGAAGTGCGGCAATAGAAATGGAATATTTTTTTTTGTACTTGTAAAGAAAATTCAGCAGGAATACTGAATCAGGTCCTCCGCTTAATGCTACTAATATCCTGTCATTTTTTGCAATTAAATGTTTTTCAGCAATGAACGAAATAACTTTTTGTTCAATTCTTTTAGATATGTTCATCTGCAGTCAGCTTTTAAACTGCTGGTTAAAGGAATTTAATTTCTCAGGTTCAAGGAGCATTACACGTTCAACATATTTGCCGAGTACATCGAACTCAAGATTTACCCGGTCACCTTTTCTCTTATCAGAAAAAACTGTCTCTTTCCAGGTATGCGGAATAATGGCAACAGAAAATTTATTTTCGTCAAGACGGGCAACTGTCATACTTACACCATCAATTGCTACCGAACCCACATAAATAAGGTACTTTGCAAATTCCGGTTTGAAGGATATTGTCATAAAGTGACTGTTACTTAATTCCTGTACATCTTCCACTACACCTGTTGTATCAACATGCCCCAGAACAAAATGTCCGCCAAGCCGTGCATCAACTTTTAAAGGTCGTTCAAGATTTACATTGCTTCCTGTTTTAAGATCACCAAGATTTGTTTTTAGCAGAGTTTCTTCAATCGTATCGACTGCAAATATGCTTTTATCAAGTTCAACAACAGTTAGGCAGCAGCCATTTACACTAATACTACTTCCAATCTGTAAATCTTCTGTTACAAGTCCGGCACCAATCTTCAATCTAAGTCCGTTACCGGTCGGTATTTTTTCAACCAGCTTTCCTTTTTCTTCAACTAATCCTGTAAACATTATTATTTTTTCTTTGGTTATAAATTATCTTGCCAGTTCAATGAGAACATCATCACCTATTTTTTCAGTGTTGACAAGTTTAAGTTTGTGAATATCACGTATGTTCTGTATTCCTAAATCTCCGGTAAGCGGAATTCCATTTCCAATAATTTTAGGACTGAGAAAGATTAAAAAATTATCGTACAGATTCTGCTGAATAAACGAGGTGAACAGTGTACTGCCCCCTTCAACAAGTATTGAATTAAGATTCAGTTTTCCCAATTCTTTAAGTACATATTTAAGATCCAGTTTACCATTGCCTTCATATTTACTGTAAATAATATGCGCCCCGAGTGAAATTAACTTTTTAATTTTTCTCTTTTTTTCCAGGCTGTTCCGTGATGTTATTAATATCAGGTTCGAATCCTGGTTATTCACCAACACTTTGTTTGTCGTTTTTATAATAAGGTTTGAATCGACAATAATCCTTCTCGGGTTTCGTCCCTCAGTTAATCTTACTGTTAATTGCGGATCATCTCTTGTAACAGTACCGGAACCAATGAGTATTGCATCATATTGTGCTCTTAATGCGTGTACATGTCTTCTTGATTCAATCGATGAGATCCATTTTGAATTACCCTTTATGTCTGCAATCTTTCCATCAAGAGTCTGAGCTGCTTTCAACGTAACATAAGGTATTTTTTTTGTGATGTGTTTAAAAAAGAACCGATTTAGATGAATACATTCTTTTTCTAAAATCCCAACCTTAACTTCTATTCCTGCGGACTTTAATTTTCTGACGCCTTTGCCGCTAACAACAGGGTTCATATCGAGTGTGCCGATCACAACTCTTTTAATTTTGTTTTCAATAATTTTATCAACACAAGGCGGGGTTTTGCCGGTATGTGAACAGGGTTCAAGATTTACATAAAGGGTTGCGCCTTCAAGATTTTCTCTTGATGAACTAATTGCATTTATTTCAGCATGGTTTTCACCAAAACGTTCATGAAACCCCGCACCAACAATCCTGTCATCTTTAACAATTATGCAGCCTACTAACGGGTTTGGACTTACGTAACCGATTCCCCTTTTAGCAATTTCAATCGCTAACTTTATGTAAGATTCATCGGTCAAACTGATACTTTCTATTTTAGTGACAAGATTTCAAATTCCATTAAACCGGCAGGTGCTTTTACACTTACCCTGTCACCAACTTTTTTCCCCATCAGACCCTGACCTACAGGTGATGTAACAGAAATTTTGCCTGACTGGAAGTCAGCCTCTTCGGGTGAAACGAGCGTGTATTCTATAAGTTTGGAACTTTTCAGGTTTTTAATTTTAACTGTTGAAAGTATATGAACCTGGTCATCCGAAAATTGTGAAGCGTCAATGACTCTTGCTCTGGATAGAACATTTTCCAGTTTACTTATTTTTAATTCAAACAGGCCTTGCTCTTCTTTAGCAGCATCATATTCTGCATTTTCGGAAAGATCGCCATGTGCTCTTGCTTCTGCAATTTTACCGGCTATTTCCTTTCTGCCATTGGTTTTCATTTCCTGTAACTCTTTTTCAAGTTCAATTAATCTTTCTTTTGTTAAATAAACAAAATTAGCATCAGCCATTATTAACTCTCGGATTATTTCATTGTTTTAAAAAAAATTGCCACCGCGTTTCAGCAGTGGCTTAATAAAAATAAATAATTTCAGTTGTGATGTCAAGAATCCATTTGAATGAATTATTTATAATTGAATCACAACTTATTGAAATTCGGGTGCGTATATCAATATTTACCCTTGCCTTTATTTTATAATATGGTTAAATAACCGCACGAAATTTTAGGAGTTTTATGAAAAAAGTTTTCTCATTCTTCAGTCTTTTAATCTTATTCTCCTGCCAAACATTATTTGCGCAGAGTACCTACGAATTTTTGAGACTTGATATGAGTGCGCGTGCCGGGGCATTAGGTGGTAGTTTCGTTTCAAATAATGATGACCCCAATGTTATTTTTTATAACCCGTCGGGTTTAAAATTAATTGAAGAAAGCCCGGTATCATTTTCATTCATAAAACATCTGCTTGATATAAATCTTGCTAGCCTTGCATATACAACTGAAGTTGAAGACATCGGAAGATTCGGTGCTGCTGTAAGATATATTAATTATGGTGACTTTCAGGGAGCAACAGAATTTGGTGAAAAGACAGAAGAGTTTGGCGCAGGTGAAGTTGCATTTATTGTAGGATACGCAAATACTTTAGATGAAAATTTTTATTATGGTGCTAATGTTAAATATATATACTCCGGTATTGCCGACAGATCATCAAGCGCAATAGGTTTTGATATAGGTGTTCATTACGCAATTCCAAATGAAATGATCAATGTTGGATTTTCAGTATTAAATCTGGGCGCACAGATATCATCATACTATTCAACAAAAGAAGATTTACCTCTCGATGTTGTTATTGGTGTTTCAAAACGTCTTGAAAATTTACCTGTAAGACTTTCACTCGATTTCCATAAGCTGAATGAAGATAGAGACGATTTTGTCCAAAGACTAAGAGCTTTTTCTGTAGGTGCAGAATTTACATTAAGTAAAGTTTTAAAACTCCGTTTCGGTTATGATAACGAAAGAAGAAAAGAACTAAAGATTGGGACAACTGCAGGTATTGCAGGATTTAATATCGGTGTAGGCGCTCTGATTAGCGGTTATACTTTTGATTATGGATTTTCTTCACTTGGACTTATCGGCGGACTTCATCGAATCGGTATATCAACAAACATATGATATTTCAGGGGATGAATCCTCATCCCCTTTTTCATTCCTCTCTAATTTTAATCTCTATAAACTTAAAGTTAATTGTAATTT
>JAEXTA010000115.1 GCA_023453665.1 Bacteroidota bacterium
AAGCAGCCTTAATCCTTTCGATAAAAACAAAAAAATAATTGACTACTTAATTCAGGAATGAAAAAATAAAGGTGAAACATGGATTTAAATAAATCACTGCAAACATATCTTAACGAAGTCGCATCGGACTCTCCAACACCCGGCGGCGGTAATGTGGCTGCTTTCAGCGGTGCTTTAGCATGCAGTCTTGGTATAATGGTCTGTAATCTTTCCATTGGCAAAAAAAAGTATGCTGATGTTGAAGAGGAATTAAAAGATGTAAGATTTCAGCTTGATAATTTTAAAAATAAATTTATTCAGCTTGCTGAAGAAGACAATGAAGCCTTTAATAAAGTTATGGCAGCATTTAAGCTTCCAAAGGAGACAGATGAACAAAGAGTTTTGCGTGAAAATAAAATTGAAGAGGCGACACTTGGTGCCGCAGTTGTTCCCGGTTCTGTGATTAAAGTTTGTAAGAATGTTATGCCGTCTATTCATTTAGTTGCTAAAAAAGGAAATCAGAATTCACTCTCTGATGCCGGTGTAGCAGTTTCATTATTGAAAAGTGCAGCACAAGGTGCAATGCTTAATGTTTTAATTAATTGTAATGCTTTAAAAGATCAGAATGACGCAAATGATATGCTGATGAAAACCGAATTGATATATAATGATATAAGAGCCGAAGCTGTTGTAATTCTGAATGAAATAAATTATAAACTGAAGAAAAAATAATTCAGGTTGATTTAAGAAGTCACCGCAGTCATTTTTTCTTTTTAGTATCAAAAACTAAATCAAGTAAAGACCAGCGCGGTTTAAGATTGAGTGTATCCGGATAAAATCGAAACCAGTCGGCAGGTTTATATGGATACACTTCACCGTGATTAAAATCAGTGCTGTCTGAAACTGAATGTGCCCACAATACGTACTTCCCTGCTTCCACTCTCTCAAAATTAAAGCTTCTGTTAACCTTTTGTTTATAGACTTTGTCTTTGTTAGCAATATCTTCAAGTACAAGCATTAAGGGTTGTGTTGAATCTGAACTTTCAACAATGCCGGAAACACCGGTAAATTCTAATCCGCTGATTGTCTTAAATCTGAATACATACATTGAGTCATATTTATTTCCTGCCACATCGACAGCCTTACTAAGGTCAATTTTGATCTCATAATCTTTTTGTACTTCAAGATCTTTTACCGGTTTGATCTCTAAAGTTGCATCATCAGGAAAACTCATTCTGTAAGCAACCGGCTTACCTAAAGTATCGCTGAACGTGATTCCGCTTTTTAATTTCGTTGAATCGAACGCGTCAGTAAAATAAAATTGAAAATATGTTCCGGTATAGTCTACATTTGTCGATTTTATTTGAGGGATAGTTTTAACGATACCGGGTTTCGAAGTATCTGCTTTATCACTGATTGTCAGCGATACGATATCGTTCTTAAAAATATTTCCTGTAAGATCTTTTATAACATTCGCAGTAAGAAAGTAGTCATAGTTCTGATTCAGACTATCATCTATAACAAGAATAATTTCTGTATTCTTTTTAGTATGGCGATAAATATATTCAGGAATAATTATCCTGTTAGTTATTGAATCAACCACCGAAAAATTTGCTTTATTGATTATCGATGAATCAAATTCTTCGCTGATATTTAGAAGAATGTGATTTTTATCTGTCATCGCTGCCGTAAGTAAACGCGGTGGAGTTGTATCTTTTTTTGTTAAGAAAAAATCCAGTCCTGTGTAAAGTGAATCATCTTCATCTAATACTACGTCATAAGCTGGTACACCGATTTTATCCTGTTCAACATTATAAAGCAAATCCCTGAACTCATCTTTAACTGCGAATATGCGATATGAGGATGCGGCTAATCCGAGCAGTTTATAACTTCCGTCATTACCGCACTGGGAAACATAATCCGGTTTAGAAACTGACGGATCAATTGTATCCCGATCCAGTTTATATGCAAACATCATGACGCCTTCGGGTTTTTCATCATAAACTTTTCCGGAAATAATTCTCCGGTCTATTTTATCACCAGTAGAAAAAGTAAAACTGAATGATTGCGCCATTCTGTTGCGGTTATTATGATCAACTACATCTGTACCAAGAGTTATAACATAGGTTGTATTCTCTCTTAATGCTGAAGGAAATTCTACTTGTACATATCTCCCGCTCCAGGATAATTCCAGTTCACCATCAATTGCGGGTGAAATAAATATAGCGTCTTTTACAGAACGTTTGTCCACATATTCAGAGAAACCAAGTTCAAAATAATTGTCGTCAAAATTAATTGTTCCATCCTGCGGATATAATTCAATTATTTCAGGAGGAATTTTGTCGACTTCTCCCCCCCCGGGTGGAAGTTGATTGGCACAAGACGAAATTAAAAATGCTGCAATCAACAGGAAAATATTTACGATTACTTGTTTTGTTTTTTTAACCATTCTCTGTAAGCTCTTACATTCTTAAGATGTTCAGAATAAGTTTTAGCAAATTTATGCCCTCCTGTTCCGTCAGCAACAAAATATAAATATTGGTGTTCTGCAGGAAAGATCGATGCCAATAAAGCTTCCTTCCCGGGATTATTAATTGGCCCCGGCGGAAGACCGCTGTATAAATAAGTATTGTATGGTGAATTAATTCTGAGATCCTTATACAATAATCTTTTCCATCCATTAGGCTGAAGAAACTGAATTGTGGGGTCCGCCTGCAGTTTCATACCGATTCTTAATCTATTGTAATATACCCCGGCAACAAGAGGCATTTCTTCAATCTTTTTTGTTTCTCCTTCAACTATAGATGCCATAGTTATAACATCGTGTTTGGACCGTTTGTTTTTCTCAATTATAGTCTGAACAGAATCATTAAATATTGAGTTCATTTTTTTTAAAAGAGTATCAATCACTTCTTTCGGAGAACTTTTTTCGAATATTAAATATTTTCCCGGCAGTAAATATCCTTCAAGTGAAGATGCTTTGATGCCTAGCGAATCGATAAATGATCTGTCTGTTGTTAAGGTATAAAAAGAAAGCGAATCAACTTTTAATTCTCTGTTAACCGCACCGGCAATCCATTTCGACGACACGCCATTATAAATTTTTAGTGTTTTTAAAAAATCTGCTTTGCCATACATAAATAAATCAAGCAGATCAAGATAACTAAGATTGTTCGGGATAAAATATCTGCCTGATCTTAACTTTGTTTCTGCTCCATAAATAAATGCCGCTGCCCTGAAATTAAACTCACTTGGAATTATTTCTTCATCAGATAAACGTTTAGCGACTGATGTAAATGTTTCTCCATACCGGATCTCAAACTTGTACGGAACTGGTTTATGAAAAGTATTCCCTGTAAAAAATGTATAATAAAAAATGAGAAGAAGCAGAAAGAAAAAACCTCCGATGATGAAGTATTCCCTTCTTCCAAACATACTTTTTACAGATTTTCTTTCAGAGGTACTAAATTCTTTCAATTCTCTTTTTTGATATATAATTTTTTGCTGAAGTGCTCTCGATTCATCAACAATCCGTTCATAAATGCGGACAATTGTGGAGTTATCAATCGGACCATCATTAACAGTTTTAATATTATTATTAATTTCTTTTTCACGTTGCGGTGAGTATGCCTTTAAACCTGAATGACGCTTTAATTTAGCAATCAAAATTGAATAGTAAAATCGTTTATTCAAAAGTTTTACTATTTTTTTATCAATCTCATCAGTTGATTTTCTTAGTTCCCGAAGTTTCTTTTCATCATCGTCATTAAAAACTTTTGGCTTGAATTCATCCTGTCCTGTTTTATTTGTATCACCTTTTTTCAACTTGCTGCCGGTAAGAAATAATTATCTGGTAATGCAGGATATGGACTGATATCAAGATTAAACCTGTTTCCGTTTTCAAATAATTTTTGAGCTCGATAGGCGATCATTGCCGCATTATCGCCGCAATATATAAGGTCAGGAATGACCAGTTTTTTATTATACAAATTAGATAGTTCATTAAACTTTCGCCGGATGTTTTGATTAGCCGCCACTCCGCCAACGACAGAAATGGAGTTTACATTAAATTGTTTTAAGGCTCTTTCAGTATTGAGAATCAATGCTCTAACAGCAGCTTCCTGAAAAGAGTACGAAATTTTTTCTACCATATTTCCAGGTATTTCTGATCCGGTATTAAAATTCTTTTGAATGAATCTTAACACTGCTGTTTTCAATCCACTGAATGAAAAATCATAAGCATTTTTTAACTCTGCAACAGGAAAAATTATTTCGTTGTTCAAACCATTTTCTGCGGCTTTTTGAATTTTAGGACCACCCGGATATCCAAGTCCAAGCATTTTTGCAACTTTATCAAATGCTTCACCAACTGCGTCGTCAACTGTACTTCCAAGTTTAATAATTTTTTTTTGTGATTCAACGAGAAGTAAAAGAGTATGTCCGCCTGATACCACAAGAACAAGAGCAGGAAATTCAGGTTTTTCTTTCATTAAAAATCCTGAGTAAATATGTCCTTCAATATGATTTACCGGAACGAATTCCTTTTTGAGTGCGAATGCTAATCCTTTTGAATAAGTAAGTCCAACCAAAAGCGCTCCGACAAGTCCGGGACCAGCGGTTGCAGCAAAAATATCAACATCATTTAAATTAATCCCAGCTTTTTTAAGAGCATTTTTCACCAGCGGATTTAAAATTTGAAGGTGTGCTCTGCTAGAGAGTTCAGGAACAACACCTCCGAACCTGGAATGGAAATCCTGTGATGAAATTAAATTTACCTTTAGTTCATCATCCTTAATAATTGCAACCGAAGTTTCATCGCATGAACTTTCTATTGCGAGTACAGTCATCTTTTAAAAGAAAAAATATTTTTAAAAATATAACCAGCCATCTGCGGATTTTCTTTTAATCTTCTTACCGAGTAGGCATACCATTTCTCTCCAAACGGAACATAAATTCTGATCTTGTAACCGTCTGAATTAATTTTATCGCGTAAATCTTCTTTAACACCAAGCAGCATCTGAAATTCAAATTTATCTTTAGGAATATTCAGTTGCTTAATTAGTTTGTATGCACCTTCAATTAGATAATCATCGTGTGTCGCGATACCGACATAATTTCCATCCCTGAGCATCCGTTCAAGAATCTGAAGATAATTTTCGCGAACTTTTTGACGATCGCGATATGCAATTGATTCAGGTTCAATATAAATACCTTTACAAAGTCTGTAATTGGTGTTCATCTTGTTAAGTTCAACAACGTCATCAAAAGTTCGTTTTAAATATGCCTGTACCACAACACCAACGTTGTCATATTTTTCTCTGAGTTTTTTATAAACCCGGAAAGTTGCATCAGTGTATGGAGAGTCTTCCATATCAATGCGGACAAAATTATTTATCTGTTTAGCTCTCTCGACTAATTCAGCAATCTGCTCGTAAGCAAAATGTTCATCTATACTAAGACCCATTTGTGTTGGTTTTATTGATAGGTTTGCTTTCAGATCGTTTTTTAATATCGCTTCAAGAACTTCTAAAGCTTCTTTTTTTGATTGGATAGCTTCATCCCTGTTTTTAATTGATTCGCCAAGTACATCAAGGGTTGCGTAAATATTTTTCTTATTGAAATTGATAACCGTTTCTACAGCTTTTTCAAGCGTTACTCCTGCTATATATCTTTTTGAAAAGAACCCTACAACTGATTTGGGTAATAACTGAACTACAAAAACTATTATTTTATTTATGAAAGTCACAAAAACTCCTGTAAATGTCGTTTCAAATTTAGCCGATGCCGCATACTAAATCAATTAATAAAATTTTTGGTGAAATTAGGATGTTATAAACTGGTTAGAATTAAAATTAAAAGATCAGCTTTCTTTCGTAAGTCTGAAAGTGAACCATTATTTTCAAAAATGAAGTCGGCTCTTTTAATTTTTTCTTCCTGCGGAATTTGATTGGAATCTCTTTTCAGAAAATCACTCTCGGAGAATTTCTTAGATTTGACTGCCCTTTCTAACCTTATCTTCAGTGGAGATGTAATAAGTACAACATGATTAAAAAAATCTTCCATATCAGCTTCATAAATGAGTGCAGCTTCTGTAAAGACAACTTTGGATTTCTTCTGATATTCAGCGACTAGTCTGTTGGTTTCTGATATAACGACAGGATGTACAATCGAATTTAATTTTTGAACTTTTCCAGGATCAGAAAAAATATTTTCAGCAAGGTATGAGTTATTCAAACTACCCTTTGAATAACTCATTTCACCAAACGTTAATATAATTTTCTTTTTTACAGATTTGTTTTCGTGCAGTATCTCTTTCGCTAGATCGTCAGCATTGATTAATGGAAATCCGGCTTCACTCAAAAACCTGCAGAATGTAGATTTTCCGGAACCGATATTGCCAGTAATAGCAACTGATATTTTTTTCTCTTTCATCTCTTTACAGGTTGATGAAAATTATTTAGCATAGCTTATTTTTCTTACTTCACGTATAACTGTTACTTTGATCTGTCCGGGGTATTCCATCTCTTCTTCAATTTTGCCTGCAATATCACGTGAAAGTTTATCTGCTATAGTATCATCAATCTTGTCATGCTCAACAACAACACGTATTTCTCTACCAGCCTGAATAGCATAAGTTTTAGCAACACCCTCAAATGATTTCGCTAGTGCTTCAAGATTTTCCAATCGTTTAACATAACCTTCAAGAGGTTCTCTTCTTGCTCCCGGCCGGGCTCCGCTTATTGCATCCGCTGCCTGAACTAAAGGCGCAATAGGATGTTCCATCTCAATATCTTCATGGTGTGACCCTACTGCATTAACAACTATAGGATGTTCTTTAAATTTTTTCGTTAGCTCATAACCGAGCAAGGCATGCGGACCCTCAACACTTTTATCAACAGTTTTACCTACATCGTGCAACAGGCCAGATCGTTTGGCTAAATTAGTATCAAGCCCGACTTCAGCAGCCATAATTCCTGTAAGGTAAGCCACTTCAACGCTATGTTGTAAAAGATTTTGCCCATAACTTGATCTGTATTTCATTCGCCCTATATGTTTAATTAATTCGGGGTGCATATTATGCAATCCAAGTTGAAGAATTGTGTTCTCGCCCTCTCTTATCATCTCTTCTTCAAGTTCCAGCCTGACTTTTTCAACGACCTCTTCAATACGCGCAGGATGAATTCTTCCATCAGTAATAAGTCTTTCCAGTGACACACGAGCTACTTCACGTCTGAATTGATCAAAAGATGAAAGGATAACTGCTTCAGGTGTATCATCAACTATAACATCAACGCCTGTGGCAGCTTCGAAGGCTCTGATGTTTCTGCCTTCTTTGCCAATGATACGTCCCTTCATATCATCATTTTGAATTTGAACAACTGAAACGGTTGTTTCAATTGAATGATCAGCAGCGGTTCTTTGTATCGCCTGAACAATTATTTTTTGGGCATCACGTTTAGCATCTGATTTTGCATGATCATGAATCTCCTTGACTGTTTGAGC
>JAEXTA010000125.1 GCA_023453665.1 Bacteroidota bacterium
CACCAAACCCGTATTACTGGGGCGCATTCGTTCTTGCGGGAAATACGAACGGATTAACACTGAAATCAGGAAGTAATCCTTATCCGTATTTAATTTCGATAAGCCTGGCAGTGATGATATTTTTACTTTTTGTGGTTGTAAGAAAAAGAAATGAAAGGGAACGAAATTTATCCGTTCCCCATAAAGAAGATTAATAACCTCTCTGAAGAACTTTCTGCATATCTGATTTTATCATGATCTTAACAAGATCTTCAAACTTTGTGCTGGCTTTCCATCCTAAAAGTTTTTCTGCTTTGGCAGGATTACCTATGAGCAGATCAACTTCGGTTGGTCTGTAATAGTTAGGATCAACTGCGACAATCAAATCACCTGTTTTAAGATTTTTTGTAAACTCATAATTGAATTTAAGCTCGCCTTTATCTTTGTTAACAAGTGTCTCGGCTGTTTTCCAGTTGATAGATTTAACGTGACCTTTTTCTTCAGCGCCGCTTCCCTTCCATTCAATTTCAATTCCAAGTTCTCTGAAAGTTACTTCGGTAAATTCACGTACTGTTCTTGTATCTCCTGTTGCGAGTACAAAATCATCCGCCTCCTTGTGCTGAAGTATTCTCCACATACCTTCACAATACTCAGGCGCAAAACCCCAGTCACGTTTTGCATCAAGATTACCAAGCGCTAAAACTTTATCAATCCCTGCAGCTATTCTTGATGCTGCACGGGTAATTTTTCTAGTTACGAACGTTTCACCTCTTCTTGGTGATTCGTGGTTGAACAATATTCCGTTCGATGCAAAAATATTATATGCCTCACGGTAGTTTACTATTATCCAGTAGCCGTAAAGTTTTGCAACGCCATATGGTGAACGGGGGTAAAACGGAGTTGTTTCTGTCTGCGGTATTTCCTGGACCTTTCCGTACAGTTCACTTGTTGATGCCTGGTAAAACTTAACCTGTCTTAACCCGACTTCTCTTATTGCATCAAGGAATCTTAAAGTACCAAGCGCGTCAACCTGTGCTGTGTAATCGGGAACTTCAAATGAAACTTTAACATGGCTCTGTGCAGCAAGATTATAAATTTCATCCGGTTCAATTTTTTCAAGTATCCTGTTCATATTACTGGTATCAACAAGATCGCCGTAATGCAAAAACATTTTTTTATTCAGTATATCCTTGTTGCCGTAAAGATGATCTATTCTTCCTGTATTAAATGAACTGCTTCTTCTGATTATTCCATGAACTTCGTACCCTTTTTCAAGCAGTATTTCCGTCAGGTAACTGCCGTCCTGACCCGTAATTCCGGTGATAAGAGCTTTCTTCATTATTCTCCCAGACTATTGTTTATTTTTATGTTTATAAAATTCGTATGTCTTTGATATGCCGTCACGGAGTTCTGTTTTATACTTCCATCCGAGATTATTTATTCTTGATACATCCATCAGTTTACGAGGTGTTCCATCAGGCTTGGTTGTATCATAAATAGTTTTGCCGTTGTACTCTACAACATCAGCAATGAGTGATGCAAGTTCCGAAATCGAAAGATCTTTTCCGGTGCCGACATTTATCTGTGAAATTCCGTTATCATAAAGATCTGAAGCATTAATTTTTTCCATTAAGAAATGGATTCCGTCCGCAAGATCTTCAACATATAAAAATTCTCTTAACGGTTTGCCTGTTCCCCAAATCGTCACTTCATTACTTCCGTTTACTTTTGCTTCATGAAATTTTCTTATCAATGCAGGTAGAACGTGCGATGTATTCAAATCAAAATTATCAAAAGGACCATAAAGGTTCGTCGGCATTGCGGAATAAAAATTAGAACCATACTGCTTATAATAATTTTCACAAAGTTTAATGCCTGTTATCTTAGCTATTGCGTAGGGTTCATTTGTATATTCAAGATAATCCGAAAGTAAATATTCTTCCTTCAAAGGCTGCGGAGCCAGCTTGGGATAAATACACGAGCTGCCGAGGAATATTAATTTTTCAACTCCGTTTTTGTAGGCGGCGTGAATAATATTCGCTTCGATCATAAGATTATCATATATAAACTCCGCGCGGTATGTATTGTTAGCAAGTATTCCGCCGACTTTAGCCGCTGCAACAATAACGAGTTCAGGTTTTTCTTTCGCGAAAAATTCCTCAACATCTTTCTGACGCGTAAGATCAAGTTGTGAAAGATCGCGAGTGATTATGTTGCCGTATCCTTTTTTTTGAAGGTCACGAAGGATTGCCGAGCCAACCATACCGTTATGACCGGCTAAATAAATCTTTTTATTCTGATATTTTAATTCGATGCTCATATAAACCGAAATTATTAATTAAACGGGTTGAAAATTGTAAGGGACAAATTTGAGGGCAGTAACTTACTAAAGCCCATAATAAAATGCCAAACGAAATTCCTGTGCTGTTGAGTTCATTTCTTCAATATCTGATTTTACTTTTGTGTATTGATATCTTCCCCTGACAAACAATTCATGAGTTATTTCATATCTTGCTTCAGCTTCTGCAATTGTGTAATAAGTTTTGTCGCCAAAAAGAAACGGTGGCTGAATAGGTGAAAACTGTTGCACTTCCGGTGTACCTCTTTCACCTTTGCGGATGTACTGGGCGGAAACATGAACATTCAATCCGCGCAATATTCTGTATTGCGCTGAGAGATAAGCCTGGTCTCCGTTGTTGCCAATCCAGTGTCCCATTCCGTAAGATGCATTTGCATAACTCTGCGTCTGGTTAAAATGATCATACAAAAACGGGTAAAGTTTTGCGAACTCAAGTGTCAGTTTTAAATCTTCAATTGGAAGATCAGTTACAGAACCACCGACAGAAAAACCCATCTGGTAACGTTCTTTACCTTTGTCGAATAACTGACCAATCGCTATTTCATCAATAATAAGAGAAGAGTACAAATGAGTATTCTTCAAATGATTTTTTGAACTTACCGAAGCAAAAAATTGTGAATTGCTTCCGACAGAATTGTGGTGTCGGCTTATATAGTGATCTGCAAGACGGAAAAACATAAACGGCATTAAGTAAGAAATCTCCAGCCTGTCGCTGTAAACAATTGATTCGCCGATTGAAACATCAAGTCCGGCAAGTGGTGTTACTGTAAGAGTGTGGGAAGCAATAAACTTTTCCCTGAATAAAAATCTGTCTGAACCGACGCGTGTTTTATAAATTGTTGATGAATCAACCACATCAGAACTAAGCCATCCATGAAAGTAATTGAAACTTAACCAATCAACCGGTTTTAAATCCAATCTGACAAAAGGAAATGAAGGAGCTTTTTGTGAAAGAACTATTTTCCCGCCTTCACCATAACCCCATTCCATGAAATCTTTCCCGACTGAAAAACTTCCCCAATTCCAGTTAGCTGTTATCATTGTTCTTACTTCACTGTATTCAGCTTTATTGGAACGATAATTATAAATGTTCGAATCTGTCCTGGCATTTACGCCGGTAACCGGGGAGAATGATTTTGTTTTGTCAATCGTCTCACCTGTTTCAGTATTATCCCTGAAGTTGAAACTGAAACCAATCGCATTTGTAACATAACCGTAAAGCGAAACTCCGTTCCAAAGATGGTTTACACGTTTACTTTTGTTGATACCGCTTTCATAGCCTAAAACAGGGCTTACATTCAACTTGAACAAATTATCTCCATAAGAAAACAAACGGTATCTCCCCGCAACATCTTTTGAAAGATAACTCATATGATTCTCGCTTAGCGAAAGATCTTTATTCATAATCTCTTCGTAAAAGAAATCTTTCCTGTAAAAATTAATCTCTTCTTTTTCCAGTTCTGTAAGTTCAGTGTATTTCTCTGCGGCTTCGAGAAGTTTTTCAGCGATGTAAGTTCTCGGCAAAGGTTTTATGTGATCATCAAAATCAATAACACCGCGCTGACTTAATCTTGAAAGAAAATCATATACATCACTGAATAAAGGCTCATATACAACCTGTGATGAAACCTGTACCGAACAGAACAACAGAAAAAGAAGAGCGATTTTTTTCATTTGAGATTTTAACCTTTTATGAACTCTTTAAATTTGCTTACGACAAAGGTTATCTGCTCTTTAGTCAGTTCAGGAAAAACAGGAAGAGCAATTGATGTTTCAGCAGCAAATTCCGAAACAGGAAAATCACCTTTTTTATAACCAAGAGAAGCAAAACATTCCTGTAAATGGAATGGAACAGGATAATAAATCTCATTAGCGATCTGGTTATCCGAAAGGAACTTTCTCATCTCATCTCTTTTTTCTACTCTTACAATGAACTGGTTGTATATGTGTGAATTAACAAGAGATTTATCATCACTATAAACCGCTTTTGGAAGAAGCACTTTATTCTTCTTGTCAAATTTTATTTTGCCATCTGTTTCAGCGAGACCGGCTTCGATAAAAAGTTTTTTATACAATGCTGCGTTATCTCTTCGCTGCTGCGACCATTTGTTAAGATGCGGAAGTTTTACATTCAGCACACCGGATTGGATAGCATCAATCCTGAAATTTCCACCGATTACTTTATGATAATATCTCTGTTCGCCGCCGTGAACGCGAAGTATTCTCAACCTGTCAGCGAGTTCTTTATTGTTTGTTGTAACAAGACCGCCGTCACCGAAACATCCTAAGTTTTTGCTCGGGAAAAATGAAAAACATCCGATGTCGCCGATTGTGCCGACACATCTTCCGTCTTTGTACTGAGTGCTGATTGCCTGGGCAGCATCTTCAATGACATATAATTTATGTTTGCGTGCAATTTCCATGATCTTATTCATCTCACAGCTTTGCCCGTAAAGATGAACAGGAATAATAGCTTTTGTTTTTGAGGTTATCCGCTTTTCAATGTCATTAGGATCCATATTGAATGTAACAGGATCGATATCTGTAAAAACCGGAACTGCATTCATTCTTGATACAACACCTGCGGTCGCAAAAAATGAATATGTAGGAACAATAACTTCGTCACCCGGTTTTATATTGATTGCCATTAACGCGATGAGAAGCGCGTCTGTACCTGATGAAACACCGAGAGAATATTCAGCTTTCAAAAACTCGCTGAATGATTTTTCCATTTTGTCAACAACCGGCCCCAGAATAAAATACTGTGACTCGGCTATATTTATTAAAACTTCATCTAATTCTTTTTTTAATGATTGATATTGAGGTTTTAAATCTAACAGTGGGACTTGCATATAAACTCCATAAAATTGAGTAAGAAAATTACTCAGAATTGTCCTAATGACGAAAGAAAAAGAAGTGTCAAAATTGTTCTATCATAAATAATCATAATTATCATAATACACAGCTATTGCA
This sequence comes from Bacteroidota bacterium, assembly GCA_023453665.1. Lineage (GTDB taxonomy): Bacteria > Bacteroidota > Ignavibacteria > Ignavibacteriales > Ignavibacteriaceae. Next base: position 5,312 of record JAEXTA010000125.1, read on the forward strand.
TTCTGATCAGTGTACTATTTTCTAATAGACAAAATCCTTAGCGATATCCTTAAAAAAAATTGCCTGCATATCCTTTTCAGATACAATCGGATTTTTCACCTTCCAGTCAATATTAAGCTGCGGATCATTATAAATAATTGCCCGCTCATGATCTTTACTGTAAAACTCGGTGCACTTATAAAGAAAAACTGCTGTCTCTGATAATACAGAAAAACCGTGAGCAAATCCCGGCGGTATCCAAATCTGGTTATGATTTTCTTCAGACAAAATTTCAGAATAATACTTGCCGAAAGTCGGTGAACCGAATCTCAGATCGACAGCGACATCCAGCACAACACCTGAAATTACCATACACAGTTTGCCCTGTGCTTTTTCACCAACCTGGTAATGAAGCCCCCGTACAGCGCCTTTCTTTGACATTGAAATATTATCCTGCACAAAATCATAGTCCAGTCCGTTCTGTTTATAACTCTTCTTACTAAATGATTCAAAAAAATATCCGCGGTCATCACCGAAAACTTTTGGCTGAAATACAATCAATCCGTCTATAAAAGGTTTTGTTATGTTCATCTGTCTCTGTGTTAAATGTTAGTGATCTTATTTATTCGTTAATTATTCTTTCAAGATATTCACGGTAAAGTGATTTGGGCATACTGTTAACAAGCGATACAAACTGATCTTTGTTAATATATTCCATGTGATATGCGATCTCTTCAATACAAGCAACCTTCAACCCCTGCCTGTCTTCAATTACGCCAAAAAAGTTTGAAGCCTGCAATAATGCTTCCGGTGTGCCTGTATCAAGCCATGCAATTCCTCTTCCGATTTTTTCAACCTGGAGCTGACCTTTTTCCAGATACACTTTATTAACATCTGTTATCTCAAGTTCACCTCTTGCAGATGGTTTAAGATTTTTAGAAATATTAACCACACTGTTGTTATAAATATATAAGCCGGGTACAGCAAATTGCGATTTGGGTTTCAGAGGTTTTTCTTCTATTGAAATTGCCTTGCCTGCTTTATCAAACTCAACTATACCATAACGCTCAGGGTCAGTTACGCGGTAACCGAAAATAGTTGCGTGAACATTATTCTGAACGGCTTCATAAAAGAAATCAAGATTGCCGTAAAAAATATTATCGCCGAGAATTAATGTTACTGGTGAATCACCGATAAACTTTTCACCTATAATAAATGCTTCAGCAATTCCGTTGGGAGCTTCTTGCAGTGCGTATTGTATATTCAAACCTAAATGTGAGCCATCGCCAAAAAGCTGTTCATACCAAGGAATGGTTTCTTTGTTTGAAATGATAAGAATATCTTTTATTCCGCCTAACATTAAAATTGAAAGCGGGTAATAGATCAAAGGTTTGTCATATATAACAGTTAACTGCTTGCTGTAGATTTTGGTTATCGGGTAAAGCCTTGAACCTGATCCGCCAGCGAGTATAATCCCTTTCATTAAAATTCCTTTTCCTTTTCGGGTAATTGATTAGTTAAAGTTCGGGGAAAAATTTTGTGTGACATTTCTCCAAAAGCGATGCCAAAAATAAAAACTTTTATTTAAAGCACCACAAACGATTATGTTATTTAAATATTTCGTTTTATCACCCCCATCAGGCAAACCATTAAAACGGTTAATTTTAGTTGTTTAGCAGCCATTCTCCACAGGATTAATCCTGTGAAGAATGAGAAAATGAAGAATAATTGAAACCATTTTAATGGTTTTAATAATTAAAGGAACCAAGGCGATAATAATTATTCATAAAGATTTTCGAGACAAATTGATACACATTTTATTCTGGTGTTTCAAATTATCAAGACATTAAAGTCCATAGAATAATCGCAACCCAAATGAATTTTTGCTGCCTTTTATAAACTCCAACAATCTTCCCTGCTCATCATCCTTTGTGTTGTTGTAAGTGAAGTATGCTTCTGCGGTAATACTATACTTAGTAATATACTTTACTGAAACATCAATTTGTGTCTGAGATAATCTTTGTCCGTATAAAAATTCAGGATAAGGAAGCTGGTATTGTTCTTCCGGAAGTTCGGTTTGTCCCTTACGCACATGATGTATTTTTATTTTTGAATTTAAACAGGAAAAAATCTGTTGTACATATTCAACATAAAACTGATCTGCGTTGCTTCCGATCCAGTGACCAAGCTGATAACCATAATTTGAATAAAGATGAAGCGGGTTTGAATTCATATACACAAAAGGATTTAATCTTGTGTATTCCAGCGTTAATGAAGAATTACGAATGACCGGATCAGCGATTGTTCCGCCGAGTGTAAATGCAACCGCCGAAAGATTTTTTCCTTTAAGAAGATTTGTGATCGACAGCTCATCAACAAAAGCTGTTGAATAAAACTTTGTGCGTACTGCGGGAATTTTATATTGAACATCAGCGAACAACTGCGCGTTATCTCCGGTGTTGCTTCCCTGTTTTGCAAGATAATGATCCGCTAACCTGAAGAACATAATCGGAATAAGATATAACGGTTCAATCTCATCGCCGTAAATCATTGACTCACCGATTGAAACAGTAATATCATTAGTCACATCAGCAGAAAGAATATGCGCCGCAATAAATTTGGGAATCTGTGAATAACTGTCGCGGTCTTCCACAAGCGATGTGCGGTATGTTGATGAATCAATCAGATCCGAATGAAGCCAACCATGAATGTATGTGAACCGCAGCCATTCAAGCGGTTGAATATTGAGGCGTATCATCGGGAACGAAGGAGCTTTATCGGAAAATATAAGTTTTCCTCCTTTGCCGCTTCCCCAATTAATATTTTCTTTACCGGCAGAAAGCGAACCAAAACTCCATGAATAACTCAGCAAGGCATTCACTTCGCTGAATTCAAATGAATTCTTTTTTGTTATCATCCTGTTGATGCCTTTGTCACGGGTGAAGTTTTTAATACTGTCTATATTAGTCCCGCTTTCTTCATTGTCGCGGAAGTCCATTGAAAATCCCCATCCGTCTCCAAGATAACCTGAAAACAATGCGCCGTTCCACCTGTGTTTGTATTCACTGCCATAGTGGTTTGCGTAATCAATACCGAGTATCGGGTCAACATTAATACCGAATGTCGCACTGCTGTAATTATAAAAACGGAATCTCTGTTTGTCACTCATCTTAAAAAATCCCGATTCAATTCCATCAAAGTTATCTGTCAGTCTTGCGGTTTCATCAAAATATTCTTTCAGGAAGAAATCAAGCTGTTCACTTTCAAGCACACTTAACTGATTCCTTTTTTCTTTCAGTTCAACAAGTTTTCCGGCAATGTGAATTCTTGAAAGTGGTTTTACCTCTGTATGAAATGTAATGATACCTTTCAGATTCAGTCTTTCAAGGAATTCATAAACATCATTACTGTTAACAGGTTCTGATAGAGATTGAGAATAGGTCAGACCACAAATCAGTAAGAAAAGTGTAAATATTTTTTTCAGCATTGTTTTAATTGTTGATTACTAATTAATGTGAATGATGTGTCGTCTCAATTGTATTCCTTACCAAGTCATGCTGAACAATGTCATCCTGAACAATGTCATGCTGAACTTGTTTCAGCATCTGTAATTGTTTCAGCATCTTCATTTGTTTCTGCATCATCCTTCTAAATTCCAGATTCCGAATCAAGTTCGGAATGACACATTGTTTCCTGGGTCATCCTGAACCACGCAATCCTGAACCATGTCATCCTGAACCACGCAATCCTGAACCATGTCATCCTGAACTTGTTTCAGGATCTGTAGCTGTTTCAGCATCTGCATTCGTTTCCGGCTTCGTTCTTGTTTCGCCATCGTACCCTGCAGATAAATCCTTCCATTCCTTATTTACAGATTCAATCAAATTTATTTTCCACGCTCGATGCCAATTCTTTAACTGTTTTTCCCTTTTAATAGCATCATTAATATCATTGAACATTTCAAAATATACTAGTCTAGTTAGATTGTACTTTTTACTGAATCCTTCAATCAATTTATTTCTGTGCTCATAGATTCTCCGTTCCAGGTTATTAGTAACCCCAATGTAGAGGGTTCTTGAATTATTGGAAAGAATATAGACATAGTAGGTTTTCAATTATTTGCCCTGCTCATTAAGTGTTCTTTAAAATTCATTCAATGTATATCTTAGATTCCGAATCAAGTTCGGAATGACACATTGTTTTTGGGTCATCCTGAACCGTGTCATGCTGAACTTGTTTCAGCATCTGTAACTATTTCAGCATCTTCTTTCAGCATTCTAGATTCCGAATCAAGTTCGGAATGACAAAGGTATCATGTCATCCTTAACCACTCAATCCTGAATCCTGTCATGCTGAACTTGTTTCAGCATCTGCATTCCTTTCAGCATCTTCTTTCAGCATTCTAGATTCCGAATGGCAATGCCATCGGAATGACACGTTGTTTTTGGGTCATCCTGAACCGTGTCATGCTGAATTCGTTTCAGCATCTGCATTCGTTTCAGGATCTGAATTCTTATCAGCAAATTCCTTAATTAACCTTACGAAAAATACAGCAGCAACAGCGAAAGCAGCGGCAGTGCAAATGACATATAAAACAAATACCGCGTGTAAGATGAATTGAATAAAAGTATGATCTTATACCATAAATAAATTACAAAACCCAGTATAAGATTAGCGCCGAGGAAATCTATCTTGATCGGACCGATAAAATTCTGAATAATTGTAGCAAGTGAAATAAGCACAAGCATGATCAGATCAATACCGCTTAATAATGTAAGCTTCTCACTGAAAATTTTTTCTTTAGACAACAGGAAAAATATTATCGCCGAAAAGATAAGCACAAAACTTCCCTGCGCAGTTTTCTGTACAAGTCCCGAATTAACTTTCAGATCCGTTATCAGAGGAATAGACAAATTAGTTAGTGAAATGAAGATCAATATGTTTATCAATACATAAACATCGCTGAACAGGTGTGTCTGCAGGTTCTGGTAAAATGAAATTGACAGCAGAAGAAGCGTTATCACAATCAGCAATAAAATTATCTGCTGACCTATCTCTGTTTTTCCCGGTAACAATGAAATAAACAATACAAGCATCACAATTGTTGAGACAGGCACAAAATATTTTTTATAGAATGAAACCAGCTCTTCGGGAATATTCGTTATCCTTCTTATCGAATTAATAAACACAGGCTTCTTTAATATCAGTTTCAGAAGCGGTTTTACAAAAATCAAAAGCAGTGACGCGCAAATAAAAGCAACAATAGCGGCTGACTTTGAATACTTCACATAATAAAAAGCAGAGCCCACATAAATCAAAGTGAAACTCTGAATAATAAACACTGTCGTTTTATGCCGCACATTATTCTGAAGTATTATGTGGTGAAGATGACTTGCATCTGCAAGGAAAGGACTTTTCTTTTCTTTGATCCTTACAACCATTACTTTGAGAGTATCCACGATAGGCACACCAAGCAGTATTACAGCGAACGTAAGATCAAGACTCCCGTGATTAAAATCAGTTGTTACAAGTACCGCCGCAAGTACAAGAAAAAAACCAAGCGTTAGCGATCCGGTATCACCAAGAAAAATACGCGCGGGAAATGCATTAAATTTCAGGAAGCCCAGCAGACTGCCTACAAGACTCGCAGTAAGCACCATCAGGAATGTATTGCCGACCGTATATGAAATAACAAAAACAATTAACGATATAAAAAGAGAAAACCCGCTTGCCAGCCCGTCCATTCCGTCTAAAAGATTAATTGAGTTTATAACACCCAGAATAAAAACTCCGAGTACTATATAATCGAACGGGTAAGGAAAAGCGACTCCGAATAATTGTACCTCGGTAAAAAACGGTTCAAGAAAAAATATCAGACAACCTGCTGAGAGCGCCTGCAGAAAAAATTTGATAGGCCAGTTAAGCCCAACCATATCATCTATAATTCCGCAGATGGCAATAAATGTTGATGCAAATATAACCATACGCAGACTGTTCAGGTCTGTTGCATAACTGAATAATGAAATAACGACAATAAAATAGATTATTATTCCGCCCATACGCGGAATAGCTTCCGTATGTATTTTTCTTGCGCCCGGATTATCAACTATCTTAATTTTTTTAAAGTAGCTGATCACATACGGTGTAAAAAAAATCGTAAGTATCAAACTCGAAAAGAATATGAGTAAATAAGTCATTCTTACTTAATTTAAATGAAAGAGCCCGAACTGAATTTTTTTTTATGACACATCTAATTTATGTTTTTTTTAGCTTTGATTGTACTTCCTGAACAAAAGAAAATCTTCATTTAATAATTTTTGCGTACGGGTTTTTAGTTTAATAAAGCACCAACCCATTGTTTGAAAACAACATAAAACCGTTTGATTCTTAAAATGTCTTTTTTATTAAAAACATCCCCTGTATAGGAGACAAGATTTTTCTGATCAATCAGTGATTTAAAACAATCCACCGCCTTTTTATTAATATTCCTTGAAGGAACGGCATCTTCCATCAAATGGATAACATTATAATGATTATCTCCGCTGCTCTTTTTACCGGCCAGTTTGATAGTAAGGGCATCAGCGAAGGCAATTGCCGAAAGAATGTAAAGAACGCCGGCTGAGTTATAATACTCAAATTCTTCTGCAAGTGATGCGGCATCTCCGAAATTTTCAGCGACTGTAATAAATCGTTTATATCCTGATGCATCAAATTTTTTGGCAGAAACCTTTTTAACCATTTAATATACGTGCCAGTGATTTTCCATGAATCACCTGCCCCTCTTTTAAAATTTCTTTTACAAGGTTTTCTTTCCTTGCAGCCATTTCTCTGAACCTGCCGACAGGAAAATATACCGGCGCGAAGGTAATCCTGTATATTTCATACAATTTTGATCTTATGAGAGATGCCTTTTCTTCAAGAACTTTTTTATCTTTTTTATAAACAAGGCAGATGTCTAAATCGCTGTTTATAGTATCATTGCCCCTTACGGCACTGCCGAATAAAATAATACTCTCAACATTTTTATTAAATTCTTTTTTGATTGCTGAAAAAATCCCGCTCCGGAATTCAGACTCTGCCTGAAAAATTTTCTCCACCAGATTCCCGGAAAAAAAATTTTTCCGGTCAATTACAAACAGATGTTCCCTGTTACCGCTGAATCGTTTTACAATGCCTGAATTTTCCAGGTTCAATAATGCGACCTGTGCGGTGCGCAGAGAAAGACCCGAGAGCCTTGCTACTTCTCTTCCTGAAATACCGATACTGCGTTCATTTAAAACCCGCAGTACTGATACATTGCTTGGTGCACTGAATATTATCTCCAGGGGTCTGTTGAATTTCATTTAATATTTTACGGCTACTATTTAAGTCAAATGACTATAATTATAGTCACAAAATTACAATTAATAACTACTCTTCCAAATTTTTGTTAAAGATTTTTTTCACTGGCATCTTGATTTCTGTACGCCTTCCTTCAAGATTCCGAATGGCAATGACATCGAAATGACAACGTGCATTTGTTCTGCCATATCGAATCCCTTCAATGCTATTACATTCAGGGGGATGAGATATCTCTTTTCTTTCTCTTAATCTTATTCTTTTTCTTCCCCGGGATTTCTCTCTTCATTCGAAATGACATTGTGTTTCTGTTTTTCCTTTTTCATTCCTTAAAATTCATAATTCATTATTCGATATTCATCCTGCCATATCCAATCCCTTCAATGCTATTGAATTCCGGGAGTGAGATGTTCACTTTCAATCTTTAAATTTTTAAATCTTCCTATTCCCTCTTTCAACAACTTGTCCGCCTTTGGCGGATTTACCGTTTACCATTTAGCATTCCCCTTTCCCATCAACCATCACACATCAGCCATCATCCCTCCATCCTCACCTTCTGAAAAACTGCGGCAGCTTCCTTACATTCTTAAAAAACAAAGTAAGCCACGGAACAGAAAACCCGTTCAACATCAGCGCCTTATAATCCTCACTGCTTTTCTTAATAATATTACCCGCACTCTTATTACTCGCACCGCCTGTCCGCATCTTAACAAAAACATCGGGGACATATTCCGCGGATATTTTACCTTTGTGCAAAAACCTTAAAACAACATCATAATCAGCGGCGATACGGAAAGAAGTGTTGAACAACCCCAGCTCATCATAAACTTTTTTCTTTACATAAAAAGCGGGATGCGCGGGCATCCATCCGAAAAACAATTTATTGTAACGGTAAGTTCCGGACTTCCAGTACCTTATAACATTATCAGTATTATCCTTTGAAACATACAGCAGATCGCCGTAAACACTATCGCATTTTTTTTCTTTAAAAACTTCTGCAGCTTTTTGAAGAACATCAACTGAAGCAAACATATCATCCGAATGAACGAACACAATAACATCACCGGTTGCTAATTTTATTCCTTTATTAAGAGCATCATAAATTCCGTTATCTTTTTCACTGACCCATTTACTTAACTTTGACTCATACTTTTTAATTATGTCAACAGTACCATCAGTTGAGCCGCCGTCGATTATTATGTATTCGATATTACTATAACTCTGCCCCGTCACACTTTTGATGCAATCCTCAATGTGCGCTGCGTTGTTATATACCGCGGTGATTACTGAAAACTTCATTAATAATGCTAAAGGTTAAGTGTTAAAAGTTAAATGAAGAGTTGAGAAATTATAGAAATTGTAATTGATGAATCCAAAATGGCTGGACAAGTTGCTAAATGTTAAATGATAATTATTAAACATTCTGAAACTATTTACTTAGTATTTTCCCTTTACCAATCATTAAGCACTTAGCATTCAACATTAAACATTGAACATTAAACATTACTCTATTACTCGTGCTTTCACCTTCACCGCCGGATTCCCCTGGTAAATCATATACGGCTCTGTATCCTTTGTAAGAACACTCCCGACCGTCAGTATGCTGTGCGACTTAACCGTAACACCGGGACATACAACACACTGCGCACCAATCCACGCACCTTCTTCAATTTTTATTTTACCGACGATAAGATCAAACGTTTCCTTTTTATAATTATGATTACCCGTTAACAACATTGCGCCCTGCGAAATACTTACATTGTCACCAATCTCCACTTCAGCAAGATTATCAATCCATACATTCTCGCCTATCCACACATAATCGCCGATCTTCAAAAGCCAGGGATACTTTATGTTTACACACGGTTTGATATTAACACCCTTACCAACCTTTGCACCGAAAAACCTTAATGCAAAAACCTTTAATGAATTAGGCCACGGGATGGATGACTTAAACAGTACAGCATTCTTGAAATACCAAACAAACCGTTTGAACCCGCTCCCCGGCTTATACCAGCTATTGTCGAATTTATTTAAAGCTACTTTTTTCATTTGTTTATTCCTTAGCGGCTTTGCGACTTTGCGTGAAATTTTTTTCTCCCTCGCCACCCTGTCCGCCTTTGGCGGAGACGCAGAGATTACAACTCAATCCCGTAATGTTCTTTTACTACTTCTTTAATTGATTTCTTTTCCTTCTTTGCAAGCGATTCTATCTGATAAACTTTCACATCCACAAGAAACCTGTACCAGAAAGCATGCAGGTAATGAAAAATAAAACCTTCCTTGCCATCTAAAAATCCAAACTTAAAAATGTAACGATGCAGGTAATACAGAAGCGGGCGCACAAACAACGGGAACCTGAAATAGAATTTTTCCTTAAGCCAGCGTTTACGTTCCGTTTTGTTGCCGAACAGATTAGCAACACTATCCAACTTATTTAGATTATGTTTTGCAATCAAAAACTCAACCGCCTCACGCGTCGAGTAATTATTATGCTTTGTTGTCCACAAAGTTATATTCTGCTGCCTGTCATAATTCGCTTCAATAACATCTATGCCTGAGATTATTGTTTTACCTTCGACCTTAATATGTTCATCCATCCACCTGTCTTCCATACGCCCGCGGGACTTTTTATAAACACGCAAAAAATAATTCGGATAAAACCCGCCGTGCTTTATCCACCTGTCCATAAAATAAATTTTCATCTTTACATAAATGCCATCATATTCATCACTGCTTATTAACTTTTCTAATTCATTAAATCCTTCTTTAGTCCATCTTTCATCTGCATCTATTCTTAAAATCCATTCATTACTTATTTCAGTATTCTCAGTAGCCCAGATAAACTGCTTTGCCTGGTTGATGAATTTATTCTGATATGTTTTACAACCATAACTCTGAGCTATTGCAATTGTTTCATCAGTTGAAATCGAATCAACAACAATTATTTCATTTACATAATCTTTAATTGATTCAATACACGCAGGAAGATTACGTTTTTCATTAAATGTTAGAATTATGGCAGTAACTTTTAGTGGCTTTTCCATATCAGTTCTTATAAGCAGCAATTTGAATTAATTTTCCTATAGGCCATTTGGATTCTTTTTTCATTGAATTAAAACCAGAATTACCCAATACAGGTCTTAACAAAACAAAAGAGCCATAACATATCATTCTGTGTCTTAAATTTTTCACGAATCTTCTTAAGAAACTTCGTTCAAAATTCCGGTTAACTGATTCGATTCTGAACCCGGTATCTTTCAGAACTTTATTTAAGCCCTCTTCACTATAAACAAACAAATGCTGTAAAGCATCATACCATTGTGAATGTCCCGACAAATATTTTTCTTCTTTCACATTACCCAATCCTGTATCAAGAACAAATAAACCGCCGGGCTTTAAACAAGAATAAATTGATCTTAACAAACCGAAGGGATCCGGAACGTGTTCTATTGTTGCCCACAATGTAATTACATCAAAAGCAGATTTGTATTCGGGTATATCAATAACTTCTTCAATAGCTTTACACTCAGCTTTTACGTTTAAGATTTCATTTGCATACTTTATCCCGGACTCAGAAACATCTAAACCTTGCGCATCTATTCCTGACTTAACACACTCCTCCACAAAAAAACCTTTACCGCACCCCACATCAAGCAGCTTTATATTTTTTTTATTTACCAGTTCACTTATTAAAACTGCTTTTGTACCAAAATCAGCTTTCATCCTTTCCTCAACCCAATCATACGTTCCACCCTTTGTATCAGAAAGATGGAATGAATTATAATAGTCACTCAATTGTTCTGGTGATGGCTGTGGTAAAACCTGTGAAGTATTACACTTTGAACATTTATAATATCTGTATGTATTGCTTGTAACCTCCTCATAGACAGGTTCACTGCATATTAAACATTTTAATTTATTCTCTTTCACTCAGCATATCTTCTAATGTTGTTTTGAATTGTTTTGCTATAGCTGCCCAGCCGAATTTTTCAGCTACCAATCTTCTTCCGT
>JAEXTA010000134.1 GCA_023453665.1 Bacteroidota bacterium
GTTCTGTACAGATACCCTGCTGCGGAAAATCGTTCCACCGGGAATGTTGATCTGGTAGTTCGACAATAATTCAAGTCTCTTTTGTCTTTCAGAATCGAAAATGGTAAGTATTCCTTCCCCTGAAAAATCGGCCCATAACGTTGAATCAGGTCGGATAATTGTCCCTTCAATATTACTTCTGCTTAAGGCTTTGATCTGTACATTAACTGATGGATTGATTCCGTTTATAGAGTCTATTATACCTTCATATCTCGGGAACTGTAGTCTTACTGTTGGATCACCAAACAAGTGATATTTCCGATCATTATCTGAAATTCGAAATTCTTTTGTAAGTAAATTCACTTTGCCAACAGTAATTGGAAAGTTGAAAGTATCTTTTGGAGAGTTTAATAAAAATCTGTAAAGCGCATACATTAGTTGAGTGTTTTCACCTGCAAAAACTACTCTTGAGGATGAAATGGCACCTATACAACCTGAATTTTCTTTTAATACCATTAATTCAGTTGCACTTTGAAAGTTAGGTATATCATAATAACCAAAATCACAAGTAGCAGCCGTAAGGAAAAAGAACTTATCATTTTGAATCTGGGGTACAGTAATATTCTTATCAAAGATAACTTCATGAGCCCACAGGTCGGGACTTCCATGACCAATGTAATTTAATATAACTGTACCTTCATTTATTGCGTCAATGATTGCTTTGTTTACATCCGGTTTTCTTCTGCCTGAACTAGTTAATACATCTGGATATGCTGCTGAATAAATTTTGTTAAGGTTAAAATATTTTGGAATAATTTCATTTGAAAGAGTTTCAGACGGAGCTGTGTGCCAATTGGCTTCAGGTCCGGAGGATGTAAATCCGTCATCGGCAACCAGTGTTATAAGGTTTTTCCAACTGAGTCGGTCTGAATCGGATTCATACAAAATTATTTTATCGATTACATCGCTTGCTTCAGCCGCGGTTTGTACATTTAATCTTCCTATGGCAATATCAACATTAGGATCGCTGCCGCTTATCAGGGCGAAATAATCATCAGTTGTATATGAGTGTATATGATGAAGGTTTCTGTACCAGATACTTGTATGTTGCACCTGATAAGGAAGAATAAAATTTTTATTGTTTCCTTCAATGTTCCTGTAATCATAATCACCATCACCAAGCAGAAGAACATAACCGGGACGAATCTGCCAGTTCTGATAAGCATATTTAAGAAAATTCCTTAAGCCGGTTACATCCTTCAGACCACCTGAGAATTCATTGAATATATCTTCTATATCAACAACGATTGTTGAAAACCTGTTAGTTGATACATTTTCCCTATGATGTTTTAACCTGTTTGCCTGTTCCAGAAAATTTTTATGTGTGATTATAATAAATTCTGCGCCCGGATTAATTCCGTGTAAATCTGAATTGGCGATTTCTGTCGCATTGACTGGAGTAAGAAATTTATCTTCATTTATGCCGATATATTTTTTTACATAGCTATTACTTTCCTGCCGAATGAACCGGAATTCGCTTCCGCTTAAAATCAGTGGATTTATCTTCTGAACATTTTCATAATCAGAGATATCAAAAACATAAATATTGCTGTTGGAAAATCCTGCCAACTGATATTCAGTATTTCCGCCTGCAGTTTGTGAATAGAATATTATACTCCCGTCAACTGCGTTTAGTGTTCGCTGATAACTAATATTAAAATAATCGAGGTGTCCTCTCGATGTAAGGGAATTTGCATTAAATGTAAATTTCAAAACGCTTCTGCTGTCAGTTAATGCTCCTGAATAAATAACTGAAGTTTCAGTTGGTACACCTGAAAGATAAGAAGGGAAAGCATCGTTAATATTATTTGTGCCGTTTATTTGAGCTGAATAAATCGGGTTCCCGCTCTCCTCAATGGTTAGCTGCTGATAAACTGTGTGATTATTAATAAATCTGAATTTATAATTAATTGGTGTTCCTTCAATTCTGCCAGTAAGTGTATTCACATAAGTTCGGCTTCTGGTTGTAGGGTTAAATTCATCACCAAAATAAAATCTGCCGCTCTGTACAAAATTAACTTTGTCTTCTTCGAGGAAAGCATAGGCGTTAGTTGAGGTCTGTATAATATCAGCTGTACCTGTAAGACTTTGCACTGTTTGGATTCTCTTGCCTGTATTACCGCCTGAAGTTATCCAGTAATAATTTTCTTTTGAATACAGATTATGCCTGCGTTCAATCAAATGCGTTAATGTGTCGTATTCCCAGAAAGAAGTGCCTCTTCCGTAAAAAAGTATATAATCATTTGAATTGAAAGCACCATCTTCTTCACCAAAAACTATAATAGCATTTTCAACAAGATCAGTTGGAACTGATTGAGTCATAGATTCGGGCAGCATTTTACCGCCATTATTATATATCTTAATTGTCCTCGGGTCAACCGTCGCCGCATCAATACCATAACCTTGCAGCATAGCATAAGTAATTTTGTAAATGCCTTCCGAAGGTGCTTCAAAGCAGAACCATCTGCCTGTTGCAAGAACACTGCTGGTAGTTATTTTTTCTGTCCTTAACGAACCATTGTTCCATCTTTTGGCTATGTTAAAATTTATTACTGCATCTTTGGTTAAATCGTCTTCAATAGCTTCTGATATATTCTGAGCAGAAGAAAAATTTATTCTGAAAACTATTTTGTTGTAAATCCTGATTGTGTTTTTTTGAGGATCAAAATGAACTGGTCTAATCCGGACACTCTGTGTTTGCATTTCCCTGATTAAACCATATTCCCCAAATAAAATAATTTCATCCTGTGGCTGGTAACTGATGTATGCAGAATTAATTTCAAAGTAAGGGACATTTAACTTCCCTTCTTTTTTCAGTCCAGGTATTGGAGCAATTTTCCCGCTAAATTCAGAATACTCCCGTGAAAGAACCTGGATAGTATTTCCAAATTCCTGGGGCACACCTACATTAATGATTCGTTCGGGTAAAGCAGGGAAGCCTACTTCTTCAGGATTTGGTACAAACCCAAAAAGTATTTCAGGCTTTTTATAAGTCTCATTGTTTATTTCAATTGTAGCTGTCTCTAATATGATAGGAGTGTATTCAATTACTATCGAATTAAAATCCGATGAAATTATTTTTACATCTCTTTGCTGCGGGAAAGAAAGAAATGATACTAGTATTACCAATAAAAAAGAGAATCTGCTTTTCATTTATTTAATACTTTCCACTTTTTTTAATTTGGAAAATAATGATCTAATAACCCGACCTGAATAATTATAAAGTAGAAATATTTCTCGCAGAATCTCCTAAAATTTAGTGCCAATTTAGTCATGTTATTTCTAAATAGTCAAGTCATTAAATTGAATAATATCATCATTCGTACTGAGAAATTATAACCCAAGTAAAGAACGATTTGTCTTCATAGCTTCAATACAAAAAATTATATGCTCCTCAAGTGGAATGTTTAGAAGTTCAGCACCTTGTATGATATCTTCCCTGTTTACCGCCCTGGCAAATGCTTTATCTTTCAGTTTTTTCAATACGGATTTAACTTCAACTTCCTCAATCGATTTTGACGGTCTTACATAAGTAACTGCAGTTATAAATCCCGCTAATTCATCACATGCAAATAATACTTTTGCTAAATGTGAATCTCTGGGTACACCCGAATAATCTGCATGTGATAGAATCGCATTTCTGAATTCCTCACTGAATCCTTTTTGCTTCAGGATTTCATTTCCTTTAAACGGATGTTCTTCCGCTGATGGAAACATCTCATAATCAAAATCATGAAGCAATGCTGCATTTCCCCAATACTCTTTGTCTTCACCAAACTTATCTGCATAAGCACGAACACAAGTCTCCACAGCATAAGCATGTTTAAGCAGACTTTCTGACTTTGTGTATTCTGTTAGTATGTTATGACAAAATTCTCGGTTTCTTTCAATATCATTCATAAGTTTTCATCCGGATTAATTTTGTTTTGACGGACAATAATCAGCAATCACACATTCCGAACATTTTGGTCTTCTTGCAATACAAATTTTTCTCCCATGTGTTGCCAGCCAATGTGATGAGTTAATCCAATCCTCAACCGGAATAATTTTTTTGAGTTCTGCTTCAATGAATTCGGGATTATCACTTTCAACGAACCTTAACAGGTTTGACAATCTCTTAACGTGAGTATCAACGGCTATGGCAGGGATTCCAAAAGCATTCCCGGCAACTACTGATGCAGTTTTTCGTCCTACACCGCTTAATTTAGTGAGTGAGTCAAAATCGGCGGGCACATTGCCGCCATGCTGATCGATGAGTTGTTTACAGCAGGCCTGTATGCTTTTTGCTTTCTGCCTGTAAAACCCAGTTGAAAATATTTCCTTCTCGAGTTTTTCCTGTGACACAATAATAAAATCTTTAGGAGTTTTATACTTTTTAAACAAAGTTTTTGTCACAATATTTACACGATCATCAGTACATTGAGCAGATAATATTGTTGCAATTAATAGCTGAAACGGATTACTATATTCAAGTGCAGGTTTTACAGATGGGTATTCTTTTTTAAATGTACTAAAAATTTTTAAGGCTCTTTGGCTGTTATTTTGTTGTTTCATCTTTATTGTAAAGCGGTTCTTTTATTTTAAGACGTTCAACAGGAATTCCGTTTATTAAATGACTCTGGACAATTTCCTCTACATCATTTTCATTTACATTACCATACCAGATTTGTTCAGGATAAATAAGCACCGTAACCCCATGCTCACAAGCATCCAGACAACCGGCTGTGTTTGCACGCATTTCAGAATTTAATCCAAGTTCTTTTAACCTGGATTTAAATTTTTCTTTAACTTCAGCGCTTCCTTTATCAAGACAACATCCCCTGGGATGACCATCAGGTCTTTTGTTTTCACAAATAAAAATATGTTTTGCAAATCTTCTCAAATAATTATCTCTGATTTATCGGGTTAGACATTTTTGATTTTCAGGCTATAGAAATGATACAATATCATTAAAACAAAAAAAGGAAACTTAAATTTCCTCTTTGTAGCGCATACGGGATTCGAACCCGTGATCTCCGCCTTGAGAGGGCGGCGTCCTAAGCCACTAGACGAATGCGCCAGTATAAATTAAAAGATGTAGTATGGTTGATGGATGAAGTATGAAGTTTAAAAATATTTTAAATTTTCCATCTCCCATCAACAATCTTACATATCTGCGTTGCCTCACTAGGGCTCGAACCTAGAGTCTTCAGAGCCAGAATCTGACGTGTTGCCAATTACACCATGAGGCAGTACTCAAAATTAGTTAAGCCTATTCTAATATCAAAATTTTGATGCATTATTTTTAATTTCTTCATGATATATTTCAAACGTATAAAATAACTGAGATGAATTTTCATGAAATTTAATAACCTATTAATCATTTTCCTGTCGTTCTTCCCTTTGCTCAGCTTTGCCCAGGAATATTTCCATTCCGGTGAATTAGGTTCATTTAAAAATGCATCTTCATTTTATATAAACTCATCAGGTCATATTTATGTTACCGACTCAGGCACCGATGAAGTTTACAAACTTGATACTACAGGAACTGTGTTAAAATTTATCGGGGGTTTTGGATGGGATAATGGTTCTTTCGATGATCCTGTTGATGTGTTTGCAACATCTTTAACTGTATATGTTTGTGATAAAAATAATCACCGGGTGCAAAGGTTCGATAAAGATTTAAATTTTATTGAAATGTTATCAACTAAAGAAAAAGAAAACAGCGATGAACATTTTGGTTATCCTGTCGGTGCTGTAACATCAGGACAAGGTGATCTTTTTATTCTTGATGCCGAAAATAAACGGATACTAAAATTTGACCTGTTCGGAAATTTCATTCAGAATTTCGGCGGATTTGATTACGGAGATTACTCATTAAGTAACCCCGGCAGTATGGCTGTTTTTTCTTCAAGCAATTTATTTGTACTGGATGATAATTCACTTTTTGTTTTTGATCTGTTTGGGAATGGTATTTCAAAAACGAAACTAAATTTTAATTTGAAGAATATACGTGTAACATTTAATGATTTAACTCTTAACAACGATAGTACAATCTATCATACATCTCTCACTTCAAATGAAATATCAATTAAAGAGTTAAAGCTTATAGATGTTAGCAGCAACAAAAAAATTATCAGCTCAATTATTTTTAACGATAAGCTGTACGTTCTTACAAAGGATAAAATTCTGATTTTTCGTAAATGAATTTATTAGCTGGAAAAATTCACTCCGCTCACTCCCCTTTTACAAAATTGTGTTTACTAAGGATAATAATATCAATAACAGCTTTTGCATGGTTAGCTGGAATAGTGTCACCCGCATTTACTTTTCCGGATGACCACCTGGTATTGTTTCAACCAATCGTTAAACATTCATATTCATTGGTGTGCCATCAGGATGAAGCAAAATCTTTTTTTCTTAACGGACAGAAAATTTTCGTCTGTGCGAGATGCACAGGAATTTATTCTGCTGTGTTTTTATCGTCTTTATTTTTAATGGCTTTTAATTTCAGGTTTAGTCTTAACAAGAAACTACTCTGGATCAGTCTCCTGATAATGGTGGTAGATGGGCTTTCCGTAATAACAGGTTTGTACAATTACAATAAAATATCAGCAGCTATGACCGGAGCGTTTTTCGGTTCAGTCGTATTTATATATATTTCGGCTGCTATTGAAAATTCAATTATGAAAAAAAACTAACGATGTCTTCATCCAAATATCTTCCTCCGCTTGTTTGCGGATTTGCGGCTGCAGTTTTACTTATTGTTCCGGGAATAAAAAATATCGGTTTTTGTTTAGTGGTACCGGCAGCTTCTGTAGTATGTCTTTTCCTAAATAAAAAAATAA
The DNA here is from genome assembly GCA_023453665.1 of Bacteroidota bacterium. GTDB lineage: Bacteria > Bacteroidota > Ignavibacteria > Ignavibacteriales > Ignavibacteriaceae. The sequence goes on from JAEXTA010000134.1 coordinate 6,867, forward strand.
ATAAACAGAATTCTGAAATATTAACGAGAGATGCATTTTTCTTTGGCATATTTACAGGAGTATTTTCAGCCCTCTTTCTTACGGGTTTTGATATAATGTTAACATCAATTTCAAAAACCAATGACCTGGTTGAAACTTTACCATTCACCAGATCAATGCTGAATGATATGAACCTCGGACCAATTATGAATAATGCAATAGTTATGATGGAACAAATGGTGAACGATATTCAAACCAAAGGTTTTAGTTTACTATATAGTTTTATGATGTTGATCAGTAATTTAATTATCAATACTATATTTGGAATGATTGGCGGACTCGCCGGAATGTCATACCTGAATAAAAAATTAAATCAATAAAATTATTTATGATAACTGCTTTCATTTTTTTCGGACATTTCATTTTTGCTATCATCATCTATACAAAAAAATGGCAGGATGAAGGAGTTAAAAGCGCAATACTAAATGTTGTGCTGATAGGAATTCTATTTTCAGTTGGCTGGTCAATAACAGGAATGGTATCCAAATTAATTATGGAACAGAAAGGATTCGGACTGCAATTTGACAGGGACGCATTCTCTCTTTCGCTGCTTACTATCGGTGAATATTTTTTCTACCGAATATATTACCAGGAACTTGCTATTGAAGCCGGTAAGGAAATACAATAACTGCAGCCTGTTCAACCTGCTTTTGAAGCGGTGATAACGCTTCAAACCTCCACTGCCTTAGTGAATTTATCGCAAGATTTTCTAACCTGGTATCCGCTTTTATTAGCGGGAGTATATTACCTACTGTACCGTCAGGCAGAATTGTAAATCGCAAACGAATATCAATTTCTTTGTAAACACCTTCAGGATAAGCTGGAAGTATATAACTGTAAATCTTTCTTGTACCCTTTCCGCCCCAGTCTATATCAAAACCAAAACTACCATCACCTTCAGCAAGATTACCCTGCCCGCTTGTTGTAACATTACTGTTTGTTGTGTTTTTATTTTCTGTTGTGTTTGAAACTGATTTATCTTTATTCTTCTCCGCAGGAGTAACGTTATTTTCTTCCGAAGTATTTTTTGCTAAAGGTAACGATACTTCTTTAACTTCTTTTGAATTTTCTTTTGTCTGGCTTTTTTCTTCTGCTTTTGATAGTTCTTCAACCTGCTCAAATTGCTGACCGATGGCTCCTGATGAACCTAAATCTCCCGAAACACCGAATGACAATTCAACATACTCACGGGGCGGGTAATCTATTGTGAATTTTAAAAGCCATAGGATAAGAAGCAGTAATATGTGAAATCCAAGTGAGGCTGTGTATGAAACATTTTTTATTGATGTGTAAGTCATTTTATCATCTCATAAAAATTCATGTCAACTAACTATAATTTTTCTTTCTCAGTTTCAATTGTAAATTTTTCTATACCGGTAGATTTGGCTGCATCGATTACTTTAATAACAAGTTCAACCGGAACTATTTTATCAGCCCTTATAATCAGGTTATCTTCTGTTGTCGTTGTTCTCATTTGTGTAAGAAGAGCGGGCAATCCATCAATACCGGTTTGATCACTTCCCGCATAAATTGCACCTTCTGCAGTTAATGTAACAATCAGTTTACTTGCAACAGATTGTTCATTTGTTTTTGAGCCCGGCAATTTTACTTTAACACCGGTCTGTATAACAAATTGTGATGTTAGAAGAAAAAATATTACCAGCAGCATCACAATGTCTGTAAGCGATGAATAGCTGAATATGCTCAGCGGCTCGTGTGATAATTTTAATTTCATTGGTAATTCCTAAATATCAATTTCAATTTCTTCTTCCGGTGTAGATTGATTGACAGAAGTATCCTGCACTATATCAACAACATCATTTGCAACTGTTTCCATATCGCCTACGAGTTTTTTGACTGCACTTAAAAAGTAGTTATAAAATGCGAGTGCTGGTATTCCAACTATCAATCCAAATGCGGTTGTTAATAAGGCTTCCCATATACCGCCTGCGAGATCGCTAGGATTTGCAGCACCTGCAAGATCTTCAATTGTCATAAAAGCAGATATCATTCCTGTTACAGTTCCTAAAAATCCAAGCAAAGGAGCAACACCTGCGACTGTCGCAAGAACCGTTAAACCTTTTTCAAGTTTGCTTACTTCCTGGCTGCCTGCGTTTTCTATTGCTTCTCTAACACGTTCATGACCTAAACCAAATTTCTTCAAACCTTTTCTGATGATGTTAGCTGCGGGAGATTTTTCTTCCATACAATAACTGATGGCACCGGATATATCCTTTTTCTTTATCATTCCTCTTATCTTAACCATAAATGCAGGAACATTTATCCTGGCTTTTCTTAGTACGATGTATCTGTCTATTATTACTGCCAGTGCTAGAAATGAACATATCAAAATTGGCCACATTACGAAGCCGCCTTTTAAAAATATTTCGAACAAATTCATGCTGATACCTTAATTATTTTTTAATTCGATTTATTTGAAAACACTTCGGCATCTTCAATAGTTTTAAAGTTGCCGATACGCAAACGAAACCAAGTACCTCTTCCGGGTATTTCCACTTCTTCAATATATGCGAGTTTCCCCTGACGATTATATTTTAATCCTTCATTATCTGCAATAGTTTTTGATTTGAATGATCCGACCTGCACAATAAAGTCATTCCCAGACCTGTAAATATTTTCTTTTACTCTTACAATCTCTGTTTTTCCTGTTTCATTAATTTTAACAGGAGGTACAACATCCTTTTCTGTCGCAACCTGTGATTCTGTCACTGCGCTGTCTTTTGGAACTACATCCGTACTTATAATAAATAAACTGTTATCCAATCCATCAAAATGTACAAAACTATTTCTTTGAGAATTAGGATACGGATATGACACAGGTAATTCATAATTTCTTTCGACAACTTCTACAAGTGAAGTGTTACTTATGTTCCCGCCGCCGGTTCCACCACGAAAATCATGTTCAGGATTTTTTATGAATTTCAGGTAAATATAAATTGATGCGGTTAGCAGTAACAAAACCAGAATTATAATTAGTAACGAAATTCTTGATTGTTTTTTTTCTTTTTCAGCACCGAAAGTTCTTTTTTTATTAACATAATTTGCTGCTTCTTTCAGTGCATCTCTATGATACTTTTCCGGATCAATGTTTTTTTCCTCAGGATCTTCAGATTGATCAACTTCTTTTTCTTCACCAGGATTTATTACTGTGATGATTTTAGAATCTATCACACTTGATTTTGGTTTTACTTCAATAAACTCATCGTTTAATTCGGAATCATATTCCTGCTGAAAAACTTCTTCACTAAATTTATCTTCTTGCTCAAGTTCACGGGTCACTTTTTCAATTGCCGCCTGGAATGGATCAATTTTATTTTCTTCGTCAGATATTTTGTTGGACAATTCTGATCTGAAAGATTTTACCTGTTCAAATTCAGAAGCAGTTTTAGACGAACTCATATTTTCTGTTTCAAACTTCTCTTCCGGAAGTATTTCATTTGTTTGATTTATGAGTTCCTCTGAATGATCAGCGGATAGTATTTCATCAGAATCGTTTTCATTTATCTCAGGATGACTTAATTCCTCGCTAATGGTTTGACTCGAATTTTCAATTCCAATGTCACTGCTTTCATTGTTTGCGGGAATTTCTGGCAGTGGCAATTTTTCAATTTCTTCACCTGATGATTCATCATCAAGATCCCATTTAATGCTTTCTAATTCTTTTAGAAGTTCTTCATCTTTAATGTCAGAAAGAAGAAGTGAATCAAGGTCTTCATCAAGAAATGCATCTTCAGTATCAACTTTTGATTCAGGAATTTTTGGTTCGGACGAACGTATGACCAATCCCGGATCAACAAAAGTTTTTATTATTGTGTGACCGGCAATCAGTTTTTCGGCTTTTGAGTTTAATAACGATTCTATTTCATCCTCATTAACGGGAAGAAATTTTTGTGAAGCGGCAGTTGATGAAATTACAGGTTTACCAAAACTCAGATTAAAAAATTTGTCAAGAGGATTAATTTTTAATTCTTCAGGTTGTGGTATAGTAAACACGGTTGCAGATGAATCCTGTTCAGTATCAGTGAATACAAGTACATCGCTGTGTGTGTCATGGTTGCCTGTAGTTTCCGGATTAAATTTTAACCTTGCATAGTGAGCTGTTCCGATACCTTCTAATTTAATCCCATCGCCTGGCTGTATTAACGAATAGATTTTACGAATAAATATCTCAGCAAAAAGTCTCGATTCTTTCGATGAGACTCCTGCAATCTTTGCGAGTTTATTTATAAAGTCGAATCTTTCCATATTAAATTTTTAATGACACTTTAAAAATAGTTATATCCTGATTGAGAATCCTACCACATCAAATTAATACCAAGCGTGGCATCAAGCGGTAACTCCCTGTAGGAATTCCACAAATAATTATTTCTGTTGAACAAATTAGCAAGTTCAAATGTAAGATTGAAGTTTGTTGACAAAGGATATGCA
>JAEXTA010000146.1 GCA_023453665.1 Bacteroidota bacterium
TCACAAGAGTGATGAGGCATCGTATTGATGATGAAATTTATATCACGGACGGTAAAGGAAATATTTATAGCGGGAAAATTTCAGTGATAGATAAAGAAAAGATTTCATTAAGTATCATTTCACAAAAATTATATCCTAACAGATTCTCAAACATTTACTTCTGCCTGCCGGTAATTAAAAATGTTAACAGACTGGAATATGCTTTAGAGAAATGTATTGAACTTGGTATAAATCATTTTATATTCTTTAAAAGTGAAAGGACAGTAAGAAGTTCAATTAACTTTTTAAGGATGAATAAAATTGCCTGTGCCGCCATGAAACAATCTCTTCAAACATATCTGCCCGAAATTACTGAAGTAAATACTTTAGGAGATTTATTAAATATTAATCAAAACTTGGTTTTACTTGAACAGAAGAGCGAAATAAAATTTGACCGTTTGACAATTGACAAAAATGAAAATTACTATTTTTTATTTGGTCCCGAGGGTGGTTTTTCTGAAAGAGAAATTCATGCTCTTAAGAACGTAAAAATATTTTCACTGGGACCAAACCGTTTACGTACTGATACTGCAGCAATAAGCTGTGCATCTGTTATACAAACAATTATTTGATCCTATAGTTTGTTACAAGGAGTATTAACTTCATGAAACAAAATGTTCTCAAAGTATTTTTTCTGGTAATAACTATCTCACTGATCGGGTGTAGCAGTTCACCACGTTTTACAAATGAAACTGGATCTTCAAACAGAACTCAAAGAATAAAAGATAATACAGAAAGAGTAGATGAAAAGAGCGTTGAAAGAAAAAATAACTCAATAGTACTTGAATCTACAACTGCAATAGCATCATTTTATTCAGATAAATTCCATGGGAGTAAGACTGCTAACGGGGAAACTTATGATATGTATGCGCTGACGGCGGCACATATAAATTATCCGTTCAATACAGAAGTCCGAGTGACAAATTTAATTAATAATAAATCAGTTGTCCTGAGGATAAATGACAGAAAGCCTGATACAAACGGAAGAGCAATCGATCTGTCATACCGAGCTGCTGAAATCCTGGATATGATTACATCAGGATTGGCAAAGGTGCAAATAGAAGTTCTGAAATGGGGAGAGCAGAATAATTAATTTTTAATCTTCACTTTTCCAATGTTTTGTTGTATTCATCAACCAGTTTCTTTACACTGACAGCAATATCATTAGGAATTGTTAACGAAAGATTGTATTGAATTAATCTCCAACTGCCGTCTGATAATATCAGAACACCTGAACCACGACATTCACCTATTCCGGCATTTAGATCTTCATCAAACCATGCAAACGAATTATCCTCAGATAAATAAATATTTCTTCGTAACGGTTTTATTACCCATGCTGATTCTCTGTTGAAATATGGTTCTGACCATTTAATAAATTCGTTCTTTGACCATCTTTCTGTTTTATCAGTTCCAAGGAAAATGCAATTCTCATCCAGTAAGTTGAAATATGTTAATTTATCTGATACTTCTGCGGAGTAATGCCAATTATTTAATAGTGAGTCGATAGTCACAATCTCATCTGATTGACCCTGAGAGAATGAATTGAGTAAGATGATGAAAAGAGTTAAGTATTTCATGAATACTCTCCTGTATTATGAGTTTAAAAAAAACAACCCAGTGTTGGGGAAACACTGGGCGCGATCCATTTGCATCAAAGGGCAGGGGAGAACCCTTTGAAAGGATCATTTTAGAAAATTCTTGTTAAGGATTGTTAGAAAGATAACAGCCTCTCAGAACGAAGTCAATATCCTGAGAGGATTGGATTGAATTTTATTTTTGAGGTTACTATTTAGATATCTGTGCGTTTGAAATACTGTTCCACCATTCATTTTTGATGATTCCATATTTTGCTTTTTGTTTGGTGTCCAAAAGTTTTTCAAGCTCTTCTTTAGCTGAATTCAATGAACTTTCGCTTCTGTTATTAAAATAGGAGTTAAGAATTTCCTTAACTTTTATTACCTGTTCGTTATTAAGCAAAACCTTTTGTTCAAGCTTTTTGCTTAAATTTTCTACAACGCTTTTTTGTGTGGTTTCATTTTGCGAATATACTAATGTAGAAACAGCGATGATCATTGTTAATACCAAAGTGTTAACACCAAATAATATTTTCATTTTATTTTCTCCATTTGTTTAAATGAAACTATCATCAAACTACAATGAGTTTAATCTAATGTCAATGTTTCAAATTATGAATTACCATGGTAATTCAGTTGAACATCTTGCTTTCAATTCTTAGACCAATTTTATAATTACATTCATTTAATTATTTTTGTAGCGCAAATTATAAAACAGGTAAAATTTTGTACGAAGAAGAGGCCGAACGACAAATTGCTGCATATTTAAGAACGCTTGAGTCAAATAACTATACAGTTGATGGATACAAAAGAGGGCAGTACAATTTTCATTCAGATATAAAGCATCAAAACCAGAAGTTGAAATTATTTGTCTATTTCGGTAAGAAAGGTTTAAAGACAATAATTCAGGGTGAAGCTCATCCGGAGTTTTCCAGATCAGTTTATAGTCTGCTTGGCATGAACCCAAACATTGGAGATTTTACAGAAGAACTGGAACCAGAAAATTATATAGGGACAGATGAATCTGGTAAAGGTGATTATTTTGGACCGCTTGTAGTTGCCGGAGTTTTGGTTACTTCAGACACTCTGCATAAATTAAAATCAGCGGGAGTAAGGGACAGTAAAGAATTAAATGATACCCAGATAGTTTCGATTCACAAAAAAATAGTTGAAATAATAAAAGAAAAATTTGAAGTCATATCAATATCTCCTGCGACATATAACAGTCTTCACGCACGGATGAAAAATGTTAACAGGATTCTTGGATGGGCACACGCAAAAATTATTGAAAATATTCTTGAAAAGAATGAAGTTCCGGAAGCAATAAGCGATAAATTTGGAAATGAAGATTTGATAGTCAGTTCACTGCAGACAAAAGGTAAAAAAATTAAGTTAGCTCAATACACGAAAGCCGAAAGATTTTTAGGCGTAGCTGCAGCTTCAATAATAGCGAGGAAAAATTTTATTGATTGGTTCTTAAGGAACAATAAATCATATGAATTCACTTTACCCAAAGGCGCTTCTTCAGAAGTGATTAAAGCGGGTAAAATATTTGTACAAAAATTTGGTCAGAAAGAATTGGACCAGGTTGCAAAAATTCATTTTAAAACAACAAAGCAAATTATTAATTAAAATATCAGAGGTTGAAATAAAAAATGGCGATACGATCTAAAGTAAAAAGAATTGGTGTATTAACAGGAGGCGGTGATTGCCCTGGATTAAATGCAGTCATACGTGGAGTAACTAAACCCGCTGAAGATTACGGCATGTCAGTTTATGGAATCATAGATGGCTTTGAAGGATTAGTTGAAGGTAAAGCCAAAGAACTTACAAATGCAGATGTTTCGGGGATACTGGCAAGAGGTGGGACAATACTTGGTTCTTCAAATAAAGGTGACCCATACCATTGGCCGGTTTCCAGAGATGGCAAAATTGAAATTTTTGACAAATCACAAGAGGCTTTAAGAAATTATCATTCATGGAATCTTGACGCTTTGATTGCTATTGGTGGTGATGGTACAATGCATATATGTAACAAACTATCCGCTTTAGGAATGAATGTAATTGGAGTTCCTAAAACAATAGATAATGATCTTGAAGCAACTGATCAATCATTTGGTCACGATTCAGCAGTTTATGTTGTTTCAATGGCGCTAGATCGGCTGCATACTACCGCATCATCACATCATAGAGTCATAGTTGTAGAAGCGATGGGAAGATATGCAGGATGGATCGCATTAAATGGAGGACTGTCAGGAGGTGCTGATATTATTCTGATTCCTGAAATGCCTTTTTCATGGGAAAAAGTTGCTGCAAAAATTCGTGAACGGGAACTTATGGGAAAACGGTTTTCATTAGTATGCGTTGCTGAGGGTGCTAAACCCATTGGAGGTGAGTTAATAACACGCGGCAGCGATATAAAACGTACTGATCCTGTGCAATTGGGTGGTATAGGAAAAGTTGTTGCAGATAAGATAGAAGAACTGACCGGAAGAGAATCAAGAGTGACAGTACTCGGACATCTACAACGCGGCGGAAGCCCGACTCCATTCGACAGAATATTATCAACAAAGTTTGGTGCTTTTGCAATTGAATTGGCAGCACAAAAAAAATTCGGTAGGATGGTTGCATTAAAAGGAAATGAAATAAAGAATGTACTTATAAAGGACGCTATTTCACATCAAAAACTAGTAAGTATTGATAATCAATCTGTGAAAGCTGCAAAAGCTGTGGGTATTTCATTTGGGACTGATTAAAAATTATTAAAAACATTTCATAACTTATTGATTTTAGGAATCAAGGCGTATATATTTGTGAGCGTTTTTTGAGAATGTTTTAGGGGTCGTAGTTCAGTTGGTTAGAACGCCTGCCTGTCACGCAGGAGG
>JAEXTA010000200.1 GCA_023453665.1 Bacteroidota bacterium
AGAATAGGGTGCATAAAAATTCCACCAGCTTCATATTTTTCTGCGAGCCAATTAAGTGTACTTGGTTCATTGGTAGCTTGTGCGATAAGATTAAGAGTCGATGAGAAAATTCCGGTAAATTCCATAAATACTTGACCTCCAAAATATTAAATAAGTTAAGTTAGAAGAGATCAAAACCCTGCTAACTATTTCAAAAATATGGCTCAACATTAAGCATTATAGAAAACAAAGTCAACAAATTATTTGTTGCGATTTCTTTAACAAATAATTTAAAATGACCCTTATTTATCATTGCTTCAGGCTGAACCTGTTAGTTAATTTTATAATGTTTCCCGTAACAAAATTAAAGCTGTTGAACAGTGAATGAACCAGTTCTCCAACCTCATCAGGCTTAATCCATGATTCGTAGTTTCCATCTTTCATCCATTCTCTGTTTGGTGGAGTATCGATTATGTAAGGGGCAACCGCATTCACAGTTAAATTAATTTCCTTACCTTCATCTGCAAGTGTTTTTACTAAATGAATTAAAGCACTTTTGGAAACTCCATAAGCCGACTTGCCACTTTCTTCATTCAAACCTGTTAAAGCAGCAGTAAAACAAATTGATCCGGCATATGATTCTTTTACAATTTTGGAAAAATATTTTGCTATAAGAAAACTTGAGTTAAGGTTCATGTTTAGCATCTTATTCCAGTCTTCAACACTTGTCTCCCAGGTTTTTTTACCACCAAAATAGCCGCCTATAGTGGAGTACAAATAGAATATTTTATTTTTATCCGGCTTAACTGATTCAAAAACTTTGATAACATTTTCTTCCACTGAAAGATCTGAGATATTTATAAGAGTTATCCTGTCATCTTTAACACCTGACTCTGAGATGTTAAAATCAAAAAGATAAATTCTATCATAGTCTTTAGAGATCATTGATCGAGTAATTCCTTTTCCAAGATGCCCCGAAGCACCAAATATCATCAGTTCTTTATTCATCATTTTTCTCCTTTACTACAAATTTTACCTGAACCGGAAAATGATCACTATAACCACCAAGATATCTTGAGCCGCCATATGTCGGGAAAGGGGTACCGGCAAATTTACCGGTTCGAGTAACCATTATTGATGGCTTAAAAACTTCAAAAGTGTTACACGAGTATGATAACTTTTCGATATTAAAAAAGTTTCCTGAAATAATAATCTGGTCTAACATATTCCAGCTTTCTCTATACTTATAACTGCCCTCACCATTTTTATATAAAGTGTATGATAGATTGTATAAGCCAGTATCCTTGATCTTTTGCTCAATTGTATCATGACAAACAGGCTGTGCATTTAACACTTCCGATATGGATATGTTGCCGGGTTCATCATTAAAATCACCCATAATTATTATTTTGGATTCAGAATTTATACTTAGCAATTCATCAACATTTTTTCTGAGAATTTTTGCCGCTTCAATTCTGTTAATTTCGGATTCCTGTTCCCCGCCGCGTCGTGAGGGCCAATGATTTACAAAAATGTTAAGTGTGTCGTTATTTTTAGAGACAAGAGTACAACCAAGAATCAGTCTCGTTGGGTAACCATCGCTGAGTACCACCGTATCGCCTGTCACTGATAATAAAGAAAACTTATCGGCATTATAAATTAACCCGTTTTCAATACCTCTTTCATCAGGAGCTTCAAGACCAGCAGATGAATAATTCAAATCACTTAAAAATTTTGATGTTAGTGAATCAAGAAGATATTTGTGTTCAATTTCACACACTCCAAGAATGTCAGGACCGTTACCATTACCCATCAGGCGAATAACCCTTGCGAGATTATAATATTTTTTATCCAGACGTTCATTCGTCCACTCTTTGCCACCCGCTGGTAAGAACTCTTCATCATTTTTTAAAGAATCATCAACAGTGTCAAATAGATTTTCCAGGTTCCAGAATGCAACGTAAAGTGTATCCTCTGCTGAGGCTTGTGCATTACAAGATGTAAAACCGAACATTAAAACAAATACTAATGAAACATAAAATTTCAAATTCAGCTCCGATATTTTTATTAAATATTTTAAATTTCCAGACGAGTTACAACACCGTGTAATTTATTGTATGGCAGTTTATAGAATCTAATAAATGGCGGTGATATCATCTTTATAAATGCAAATATTTTGAGGAAAAATTTATTGGTTTCAATGTCTTCAACTCCATAGAATATTGCTTTCTCATCAATATTATTTTCCTTAAGAATACCAGCAAGATCAAGCACTTCCAGATAACCCTGGAAGATTTCGAAACCTGATAATCCGGTTTCGATATTTTCAGTTTTTTTTACGCTTATACCATAAGGATGGTCGGTAACATTGATTGAAACAAGAATATTATTTTCGTAGATGATATTTCCTCTTATCATACAATGTACAACATAAGGCGGAATTTCTTTCAGGTTCCTGCTGAAAAATAATGCAGTTCCTTTAATGTTATTCCCCAGTTCATATATCTGTTTGTAACTAAAGATGAAAACGTCAATTGGAAGTGCCCTGAAAGATCTGTACATATGCTTATTACCAATGATCCACAGATTGATTAGCAGAAACGGGATAAGAGCAATTATGATAGACCAGTAACCGCCGTGAGGAACTTTATCAAACACTGCGACCAAAAAAATCAAGTTTACGGCAAATACAAAAAGAGCAACTAAAAATTTCAGCCTTCTTTTTTGAATTTTGAAAATCCAGATCATAAATGAAGCGCTGATTGTCATTGTTGCAGTAACTGCAAAACCATAAGCTGCCGCTATGTTGATGGATTTTTGAAAAATAAATATCATTAACAATACTGCAATGAGAAGTCCCCAGTTAACTGCTCCAATATAAATTTGTGATTTTAATTTTGTGGAGGTAAACTTAACACGCATCAACGGAAATATTCTTGTCGTAATACCCTGGTATATCAATGACATCACCGCACTTATCATTGCTTGTGAAGCGATTATGGTCGCGAGCAGCGTTACGATCAAAAAAGGAATATAAAAGTATGGTGAAATTGATTTTACCATTTCAAATAAAACGAAACCGGACTTTTGATGAGTTAATAAAAATGCACCTTGTCCAAAATAGTTTGCAATTAATGCGAAGAAAACAAAATACCATGCGTGTCTTACTGGCTGGCTGCCTAAGTGCCCCATATCTGCATATAGTGCTTCTCCGCCAGTAGCACAGAGTATTACTTCACTTAAAATTAAAAATCCGGATAGCCCGTTATCCAAAATAAAATTTACTGCATAATGAGGACTTACTGCCTCAATAACATTTAATGACTGAGAAATCGAAATAACACCTGAAATAAAGAGTGATGAAAACCAGATGATCATTATTGGCCCGAACGAACTTGCAACTTTGTCGGTTCCCATAGACTGGAATGAAAAAAGTATAATGGTTATCACACAGGTGATGATCATTACTGTTTCTGTTTCAATATGACCGAAGCCTGGAATTAATTCAAGTCCTTCGACTGCTGACAAAATACTTATTGCTGGTGTTATAACTCCATCACCCATAAGTAATGAAACGCCTACTAATCCGAGAAATCCGGCAAAAGCAATTTTACGAGTTGATTTAAGTGAGCCGGTCAGGATTTCTTTCAATACAATTATGCCGCCTTCACCTTTGATGCTAAGGCTCATAGCGAGCCAGGCATATTCAAGCGTGACAATAATGAGTAATGTCCAGAATATTAATGAAAGAATTCCGATGATATTTTCCTGTGTTGGAGCTGTTAAGGCGAAGATAATTGTGAGAGTGTAAATAGGACTGGTTCCTATATCCCCGAAAACTAAACCAAGTGCTTTTACAATTTCTTTTGCAGAACCTGAAGACTTTGAATTTTTCATAAAGTCTGATCAGAAGAAAAGATAATCCATCATACTAACCTCAAAACAAAAACTGTTCATTCAAATCAACCCAGTCAAGATTATTATTCAAAAAAGCCGCACAAAATTAGTATTATTTTCTGTGCGCCCAAAATATTTTTCAGTTATTATTTTTTTATAAAATCAACAAGTTACTTTTAGGGATTTGTTGGTTCATTTAATAACTGATCAGCATGCGATCTTTCACTCGAAGATATTACTACAGATGCAAGTGCATCGCCAGTTATATTTGTTACAGTTCTGCACATATCTAGTATTCGATCTATTCCCATTATTAATGCAATTCCCTCTTCAGGAATACCAACTGATTTGAGAATTATAACTAACATTATAATTCCAACTCCCGGTACAGGAGCTGTACCAATCGAAGCTAGTACAGCAGTAAATACAATTATCAGTTGTTGTGTAAAGCTGAGTTCTATTCCAAAGACCTGCGCGATAAATACCGCAGCTACTCCCTGGTAAAGTGCAGTGCCATCCATATTTATTGTAGCACCTAACGGTAACACAAAACTTGTAATTGATTTAGGCACGCCAAGATTATCCTGGCAGCATTCCATATTGACAGGCAGAGTTGCTGCACTTGAACTTGTACTGAACGCAATTGCCTGCGCACGTCTTATTCCTTTAAAGAAGAAAAATATTTTCACCTTTGTAAAAATCTTTAATAACAATGAATATGTTACAACTGTATGAATCAATAAACCGGATACGACTGCAGCGGCATACCAGATTAGTGTTTCCAGTATTTCAAAACCAAACTCACTAACTGTTGCTGCAATCAACGCAAAAACACCTATTGGTGCTATTAACATTATTATGTCAACAAGTTTTATCATCGCTTCACTTAAACCATCAAAAAAAGATATGACAGGTTGTGATTTATCTTTTGCGATAAGCGATAAAGTAAGTCCCACCAGCAAAGCAAAAAATACTATTTGCAGCATTTCACTTCCGGCGATTGCCGCAAACGGATTTCGGGGTACAAGGTTTACGATTTCTTTAGTAAAGTCATATTCACTTACTTTCTGGATGTTGCCGGCTACGTCTTCACTGTAAACAGAAAGTAATCTTGATTTGCTATCTTCCGCCATTCGTTCGCCGGGCTGAAGTATGTTTGCAATTACTAATCCCGTTGCTATAGCAAATGCGGTTGTAGCTATATAGAATGTAATTGTCTTTCCACCAATCCTCATGAATTTTTTAATATCACCAAGACTGGAGGCACCAACAATGAGAGAAGACAAAACGAGAGGTATAGCAATCATGTTCAAAAGTCTTATAAAAATATCACCAACCCATTTTATATAAGACGGAATGCTTTTTTCTCGTTCAACATTTATTACTTTTCCGATTGCAACTATTTCCGGCGGCGCATCATCTTTAGTAAATAATCTTACTCCGCGTATTCTTACGTCAAAAGGATATTTTTTTTCTTTTAAATTTTTAACGTAAGAAACGATTTCCAATTGCTGGTCGGTCATGAAGACAACCGTATCACGGCCAGGAACATTTATCTGAAATTGTCTCCAGTCGCTGAAAACCAGTTTATCTACCCTGTCTTTATTCTGAAATGAAACAACTACACTGTTTGTATTAACACTGAAAACAGAACCGAAAATAGCTCCTAAAATTAATGCTATCAGTATCTGGTTATGAAGTTTGGGCAGTTTCAATTTCATTTTGTTTCCTGCATTTTTAAAATATTTATACCTTACTGCAGGAATATAATACACTTTTCATAATGATTGAGAAAGTACGAAGCAGAGAATTTTGTTAAATAAAATCCTCTGCTTAATAATGTACTTGTAAAAAAACATCAACTGAACATCGAATAGATAAGAAATCCAATCATACTGATCAGACCGATCGCGATGGTTCCGATGAATAAATAAAATGCAAAGCTCGACGATGAACCGCCATTAGAATTTTTTTCCATAGTAATTCCTGTTTCTGTAATTGTTAATGAGTTTAAAAACTGATTAGGGGTTACAGAGCGGTTACGTACTTGTTGCAAAGTGTGATTGAAGAAAGGAAAAGAATTTTTGATCTGAATAAAAATGAGTGTTGTACAGTTCGTTAAAGTATTTTGTATGCAGTTCAAATTTTAGTGTATGAACCAACTCAATAACAGAAGTGTGATCTGAAATTTTTAAGACTTTTTTTTCTGGCTTATTGAGTGAAGATAAAATGTTCAGGAGTAAAGTCTGATCAACGAAACTAATTGATAAATCCTGCTGCGACTGATACGCATAATACCTGTCAGTTACTGTTGCATTTGTAACCGACGAAATTGTAAGAAGTATAAGAATTAAACAGAAGAACTGTTTAATTGATTTAATACTTTTTCGGATTATTCTTTTATGTATCATATCTTCAGCAGTACTGATCAAATATTTATTTCACCAGTACAAAATTAAAAACTTCCTGCTTAAGTTTGCCATCAACTTCGCCCTCAACTGTTGCCGTTAGTTTTCCGTTGTCATAAAAATTATAGAAAATTCTTTGAGGAAAATCATGTTCCTTATTTTCAAAGATAAATTTATTGTCATTAAAACTTATCAGTGTAAATAATGTCGGCTTTTGTTTTCCCGGAATACCAACGTATGTCCAGTGATTTCCGAATTTTTTTATATAAAGAATTTCGGTAACCCTTTTCTGCCCATCATTAATGATATATGCAGTTGCTTTAAGCTCATCATCATTAACAACTGTCCACTCTTCATAAATTTCAGCATTGTCGGAATCCATTTTCCATTTACCGTCGAAGAGTTCTTTTATCTCTTTGTCCTGGGCAAATAATGAGAAGCTAAAAGCGAACATAATTAGTACAAATGTTTTCATTGTTAATCAGCTTTCAATCCAGTGTTTATGTAATAATGAAATTGTTTTTTCCATATCATCTTTTTTGACAAGCAGTGAAAGCCGGAAAGATGTTGTTGCCAGACCATTGTATTTGATCTTTGCTGCCGACAATATTTTCAGTGTTTCAGTGACAATCCTGTTATCCCGGCTGAACCCTTCCCCGATAATAGAAACAGCTGCTAAAGTTTCATCTATCGTAAATGAAGATCCAAAAGTAGTTTCAAGTTCTTTTTTTATTGATGACCAGTTGTGAATATTATTTTTCACCAAAATGAATGATACTTTTGATATTGAATCATCTTCAACAAGATTTAATTCTTTAACACTCAGGTTTTTATTTTCCAGAAATGAATTTAATTGCTGGAATGACAGGTTAAGATTTTTTTGTTTGAAAATGCAGCGAATGATTTCTGTTTCGTGAACAATTGAAATAACTGATGGTCTGTCTAATGGAGCTGTTTCGCGAATGATCGTTTCTTTACCGGGAGAAAATGTACTTCTGGCATAAAGTGCAATTCCTGCTTCCTTTGCAAACTGCACTGCCTGAGCGTTAAGGACTTTTGCTCCTGCTTCAGCCATTTCCTGTAACTGCTGGTATGAAATTTCGGGAAGATGTTTTGCATCCTTTACCATGTTCGGATCGGTTGTATAAACTCCATCAACATCTGAATAAATTTCACATCGCTCAGCTTTTAAAGCTGCCGCAAGTGCAACGGCTGAGGTATCTGAGCCGCCTCTGCCAAGTGTGGTAATATCACGTTTGTAACTTACACCCTGAAAGCCGCCAATCACTACAACCTTACCTTTAGCAATTTCATCCTGAACCCTGAACGGTCTTACTTCCATAACACGTGCATCATTGTTTCTGTCATTTGTAACAATACCCGACTGTGAACCGGTTAAAGAAATTGCTTCAACACCTAAATCATTTAATGCAATACAGAGTAACGCCATTGTAATTCTTTCACCAGTACTAAGCAGCATATCAAGTTCGCGTTTATCAGGATTTTCGGAAAGACTTTTTGCCATTTCAATCAGCTGGTTTGTAGTTTTACCCATCGCAGATACAACTGCAACGACATCAAAACCTTCACGTTTTACGGCTGCTATCATCAAAGCAATTTTTTTCAGTTTGTCTGAATCAGCAACACTGCTTCCGCCGTACTTTTGAACTATAATACTCATTACTTTATAACTTCCGTAGTTCTTCCATCAACTGGGTTTTACTTTTTGTTTTATCATCAACTTTTTTCAGAACTTTTGCGGGTACACCTGCAACTACAGTCATTGGTTCAACATCTTTTACTACAATGGAACCTGCGGCAACAACTGCACCTTTGCCGACTCTAACGCCCTCAAGAACAACAGCATTTGCACCGATGAGTACATCATCTTCAATGATAACCGGGTCTGCGCTTGGTGGTTCAATAACACCGGCAAGTACAGTCCCTGCACCAATGTGGCAGTTTTTTCCAACAATGGCTCTGCCGCCAACAACAACATTCATGTCAATCATTGTCTTTTCACCAATGACAGAACCAATGTTTAATACTGCTCCCATCATAATCACACAGTGATCACCTATTTCGACAAGATCACGTACTATCGCACCGGGTTCTATACGGGCGTTGTATTTTGTCAGATCTGCCATCGGGATTGCAGAGTTTCTTCGATCAACTTCAATACGATGTTTTGTTATGCGTGATTTATTTATCGATAGAAAATTTTCTACTTGTTCATGCTCAATAAAAAGTACACCAGATTTTTCATTGCCGTAAAAATCGAAATCATCAAAATTTATCTTATCAAGATTTCCCTGAAGGTAAACACGTGCGGGTGTTTTCTTTTTTGAATCTGATATGTATTTGATTATTTCGTATGAGTCCATAGTAATCCTTTTGAATTAAGATTGCACTAATTTATTTTTCTTCACCAAAGACAACGTCAGTAAACGAAAATAAACCTGTTTTTTTATTCATAATAAACTGCGATGAAAGTAAAATTCCTTCGGCAAAAGTTCTTCTTGAAACTGCACTGTGAGTAATTGATAGTGTTTCACCTAGTCCGCCAAAAGAAACGGTATGATCACCCGCAACATTACCAAGACGTAAAGATGATATGTTTGGATTTTTTTCATTAAGAATCGAAGCGATCATTTTTGCAGTGCCGCTGGGTTTATCTTTTTTAAAGCGATGATGTGTTTCAGAAATTTCAACATCCCAGCCGGAAAGAGTGGTATCAGCAATAGCTGTAAGTTTTAGTAAAACCTGTATTCCTAAGGAGAAATTAAAACTTTGTATAATGGGAATTTTTTCTGAGGCAAATTTCAGCTTTTCAAGTTGGTCATTAGATAAACCGGTTACAGCAATAATAAACGGCAAGGAATTATCCAACGCTTTTTGAAGACTGTTATCAAATACTTGGGGGAGCGAACAGTCTATTATCAGTTCAGGTTTTGAAATTTCAGAAATACCTTCAATGTTATATTCAAAAACAAGGTCGTGTTTTTTTTCTGAAAAAACATTAACTACTTCCCTTCCAAGTCTTCCCTTTGAACCAAATAATCCGTATTTCATTTTTGAGTACTTTAATTAGAATAAAATTTCATTTCAGCATCAAGCACAGATTCATTCTTTTTTGTCAGCGGCAGTAATGGTAATCTTAATATATTTTCACAATAACCAAGTTTACTCATAACATATTTTACCGGTGTAGGACTTGTTTCTACAAATAATGAATTCATCATTGATAAATATTTGTTGTTAAACTTTTGTGCTGATTCAAAATCATTCTTTAACATTGCTGTGGTTATTTGTTTCATTTCTTTTGGGTATGGATTTGAGAAAACTGAAATAACACCATCAGCACCAAGAGCCATTATAGGTAATGTCTGATCATCATTACCGGACAGTACACTGAGAGTATCAGGCTTAATTGAAATAAGATGGGCTATCTGTGAAATATTTCCACTGGCTTCTTTAACTGCAACAACATTTTTACATTCGTTATGAATTTTTAAAACTGTTTCCGGAAGTAAATTCATCGCAGTGCGTGAAGGTACATTGTACAGAATTATTGGGAGACTGGTTCTTTCTGCAATGTACTTGTAATGAAATACCAAGCTTTCCTGCGTACCTTTGTTGTAATATGGATTTACGATCAATAATCCATTAGCACCGCAATCTTCACTTATCTTATTTAATTCAACCACTTTTTTAGTATCATTTGTACCGGTTCCAACAATCACAGGAATTCTTCCATCAACTTCTTCAACTACAAAGCTGACAATATTTTTTCTTTCTTCCTTGTCGATTACAGGTGATTCACCAGTTGTTCCAAGAACAATTAAAGCATCAATTTCATTTTTAATTTGAAAATGAACGATTTTCTTTAATGCTTTAAAATCAACCTTCTCATCGGAAGTGAATGGAGTAATTAAAGCAGTTCCTGTACCTTTGAACATTTTAACCCTCAATTATTTTTTATGATATGAAAAATAAAAAATTTCCGGCAGATAGCTATCAGTTCAATTAATATTATGGGCAGGAAGTACCAGGAGATGATATTCTTTTTTCTAATTTATTTCGCGGCTGAAAACAAAACTACTGAACAGTGATTGAAACC
This sequence comes from Bacteroidota bacterium, assembly GCA_023453665.1. Taxonomy (GTDB): domain Bacteria; phylum Bacteroidota; class Ignavibacteria; order Ignavibacteriales; family Ignavibacteriaceae. The sequence goes on from JAEXTA010000200.1 coordinate 10,405, forward strand.
GTTGCTGATGCCGCACCTGGTCCATCGTTCTGCTGACTGACGGCAAGCTGGTTATCGATATATATCTCAACTCTTGCAATTATATTCAAAACACCAGTTGTAGATCCTGATGCACTTAAACTCACGACTGTTCCAATAGGGACTGAAATGGTTTTATTAAAAATTGCGACATTTTCTGTTTCTACATTTCCGTTAAAATTGGTGTACGTGACTGTCTTAAGCACATTTGTGTCCTCGGTCGGTGAGATGATTGCATAGTATCTGACAGATTTATTTGTATTTACAGGAGCTGTATCATCTGACGAGCAATTCGTAAAAATTATTGCGGAAAATAGGATTAGAACAACTTTAAACTTAGTCATGTTTCACCTGTTTTATTTTTACCCTTTAAACTTAGCTAAATATTAAAAAAGTATTGCATTCTGACAACATTTTTTATTCGCTTATAACAAGAGCATTCTATGTTAATTATCGCAATTTTCAGACCGTAATTTAATTTTTATTGAAAATACTATCATATTAAACAGTGTCAACAATATACATTGTGTTGATTGTGTATAAACCTGTGGGTAATGGTATAAGAGTTGACGATTAATCGAATATTATTTTTTATTCTCAACTATTTGGCTGTAAATAAAAATAAACAGTTGAATACTTCCTAATATCAGAATCCGATTATGTTCTTTTTACAGTCATTATTACAGAATGGATGTAAAAATGTTATATCTGAACTCAAGGCATATCCTACGGATGAATAATCAGACGAAAATAAAAATCACATGTTTTTTTAGTCAATAAGGATTGATTTATGGTAGCTATCAATCGTAAGTTGTTTTTTCTTTATAAAGTTATCGCTGTGATAGGAATTTTATCAGTGCTTGTTTTTGGTTATATCTATTTTGAACCGGTTTTAACTGAACGTGAGATTGTAATAACTATTGTAAACTTTGAAAAATTTCCTAAAGAAAAAGGTAAGTATTATATATTTACAAAAACCGAATTATTTGAAAACACGAATTACCGCTATCATAATAAAACGAACGCAGAACAACTGATAGGAAGGCTAATTAAAGGGCAGACTTATAAAGTTAAAGTGGTAGGATTCTATTTTCCTTCTATACACAAATTCAGAAATATCATTGATATTGTTGACTATAACATAAAACCAAAAGTCTGATTACAACAGTAGGCGCAACTACCGTAACAGTTTTAACTGTTGAGCAATCACTTTATCTTTTCCATAAACATCATCTCTCAGATTAAGAATACCATCCTTATCGACCCAGGCTGTATAATAATCAATGAACAGAGGCATTTTTTTGTCAAGTTTAAGCTCGGTTGTTTTTCCATAACTTGAGTTTCTTCTCAGCGATTCGCGTTTTTTATAATATTCGTTTACCACAGTTTTATCTTTTACTTGCTGACCTGTTTCAATTTTAAGGTAATCTATATTCCATTTTGTGTGATTTTTTAAAAGATACTCTGATAATAAATATGGTTTTTCAACACGGACACAGCCATGACTCACTGCCCTGTTGGAGTAGCTGAAAGGAACTCTGGTAGGAGTGTCGTGCAAATAAATTCCAAATGGATTATTAAACATGAACTTGATCCTGCCTAATGCATTTCCGGCTCCCGGATCTTGAACTATACGATATGGAATATTATTCGAATAAAGATGATTCAAGCTTACTTCTGATAAATCTATTTCAACACCTTCTTTATAAACTTTAAAATTTTTCTTATGCAGATAGGAAGAGTCTTTTTTTACTCCGGCGTATATCTCTTCTCTGATTATACTTTGCGGAACAGTCCAGGTTGGATTTAAAATCAGGTACGAGATCTGTGAATATATTTGCGGAGTTTCCCAGTCATCGGGCTTATTCTGCCAGCGTTTTGTTTTCAGATAATACTTATACCTTTCGTTATAATTAGCAGGACGTCTTTTGCCTGTGCAGACTTTAATTTCAATTTTTTCTTCTTTGTTTTCGATTAACCGTAATTTAAAGTCAGGAATGTTTACTACGATATATTCTGATGTATCAGAATAATTTGTCCATCTGAATCTTTCCAGGTTAATTTTTATCTTTTCAATATTTTCAGATGGTGGAATATTCAAATGCTCGATTGTAGTTTTACCGATCACACCATCATCAACCAAACCATTATAACGCTGGAATTTCTTTACAGATTCAACAATGACTGAATCATAAACATTATCACTATTAATTTTTGTCTTTGAAGTATCAAGATATTCAAGCGCTATCAATCTGCCTGTAATCTGCTTCACTAATAATGTATCACTAAAACCTGGTTCAATTTTTTTTGATGGTACGGGAATAGGGTTCCATTCAATGTTTTTATATTTCTTATAAGCTGCGAGTTCATTTTTCAGTTTAACATATTTTTCATGTTTAGGCTGGATCGAATCGAGGTAAGTAATAATATTAACTTGTTTCAGAGGTTCAAACAAATTCTTTTTAGATGAATCAACAACAGGAAGAAAATAACTGTCAAAAAATAATTTAGTTGGTTCAAGTGTCCCGTACCGCAAATGATATGAATATTTTAGTATAGCATCAGCAGCAAATATCTCCGCATTTGCAAGATGTAAATATCTATCCTCATTAGTTGAACTGTTTTTTACTCCCGAAGAATATTCGTTTTGTATAAAGCTATAATGATAGTATGATGAATCAAGTCCGTGTTCATCAGCTCTCCCAAATATCTCAAGTAATCCTTTAACCAGTTCACCGTCATCAAAACCAGTTATGAAGTGAGGTTTGAAATTTTTTGAAGCATAAAAATTAAAAAGTGTGTCGTAGTATTTTAATGTGGAATCGATATCCAATTTTAATACTGAACCGCTCCGAAATCTTTCGGCTAATGAAGATGAGTATTTTTCTTTGTCGAAATTAAATTTTTCGTTTAAGCTGACAGTTTTTTCAGAAGTTTCTTCTTTACAGGAAGAAATAAAGAATATTACAGGAATCAGAAGTATGAATATTTTTTTCAGCATAATGATGTATCTACCCTCAGATACGAATTGGAAATTTATTAGATATAAATTTAATTACGGATAAAAAAAAATGAACCTGATGTTTGAAATTCAATTCCAAAATTAGCAAAATATTTTCATAATCTATTAAACTTTCTGCTTGTTAAGATATCAGGATAATTTTTTATTGTTAAAACTTTGAATTTATGTTACATTTGGGCTGCAAAAATTAGATTTAAAAATCTTTGAAAAATTAAATCAATTTTGCTGTTATTTATTTTATGCACCCGTAGCTCAATTGGATAGAGCATCTGACTACGGATCAGAAGGTTTGGGGTTCGAATCCCTACGGGTGTACAAGTTTAATGTACAATGTAAAATTTATAATGTACAATGAATCGAATTCATAACTGTGAATTATACATTGTACATTATAAATTAACTAGCACCCGTAGCTCAACTGGATAGAGCATTTGACTTCGGATCAAAGGGTTGAGGGTTCGAATCCTTCCGGGTGTACCAGTTATTTTTCTTTTCATCATTTCTTTCTTAAACTTACTTATCTATTTTAACACCCGGATTTTCAAAAAAAAGTATTGAATATTTAATGAAGACTGGTCAATCAAAAATCTGGTTATTGATTTCTATCTGCTGGCTTATACTCGGTTTTTATTTTATTCTTTCTTCTTTCGTTTACTTTGCTGACAGAAGTCATACATTCAACTGGGAATCACAATTCATCAACAGACTTCCTCCCTTTTTTGTGTGGGCTGCTTTCACACCTTTTATATACAGACTTATTACTGCTTATACTTCAAAACACAAAGGATTATTTCAACAAATAAAATTTTTATCCGCAACAGGAATCACTATTTCAATTGTACACAGGATAATTTCAGTATCTGTTTCTTATTTGATTTTGCTGGCCGGATATGAAACAACTGATAATTATTTTACAGTGTTAACCGAAAGTAAATTTGTCATACTCTCTTATATGTTTGATAGTTTTTTTACTTACGGGGTATTGATCTCAGTCATTTATAGCATAAACTATTACCGCTTGTTTGCAGATAACAGAACACGTACTATTGAACTTGAACGTCAGCTTAGCCAGGCAGAATTGAACGCGCTAAGGATGCAGCTTCAACCGCATTTTTTATTTAATACTTTAAATTCAATCAGCACATTAATTCATAAAGATCCTGAAAATGCGGATGTTATGTTAACACGCTTGAGTGACCTCCTGCGTTTTACTCTTGATAGATCAGGTAAGCATAAAATACAATTAAGTGAAGAATTAGAATTCATTTCTTCATACCTGGAAATTCAAAAAGTTCGCTATGGAAACAGGCTTGAGGTAAAGATGAAAATATCTGATGACTCTCTGGATGTTGAGGTTCCCGCTTTAGTGCTTCAACCTGTAGTAGAAAATTCGGTTATTCATTCATTAGAAAAGAAGAATGATACTACAACTATCACAATTTCAAGTCGAAAAACTGATAAACATCTTATTCTAACTGTAAAAGACAATGGACCTGGTCCATCAAATAGTTTTACCGAAGGAATTGGCTTAAGTAATACAAGGTCGAGATTGGATCAAATGTTTGGAGAAAATGCATCACTCACACTCGAAAATAAATCTGGTGCTGCAATTACAACTATCACTATCCCCTTGAATAATTAATGATTACAACTCTTATTGTTGATGATGAGCAATTAGCTCGTGAACGTATTAAATCATTTCTTAATGAACATAAAGATTTCATTGTTTCCGGTGAGTGTAATGACAGTGAATCAGCCATTAATTTTATCATCAAGAATCAGCCAGAAGTACTTTTCCTTGATATACAAATGCCGGTTCATAATGGTTTTGATATACTTGAAAAAGTTAAAGATGTTTACCTGCCGTTAGTTATTTTTGTGACTGCTTATGACAATTATGCAATAAAAGCTTTTGAGTTTCATGCTGTTGACTACCTGCTAAAACCTTTCGACAGAAAAAGATTCAATCACACGTTAAATCATATCAGAGAAATAATTTCTGCAAAGAATAGTTCCGTGTTTAATGAACAAATCTTTTCTTTGATTGATCAGTTCAAAAAAAGAAAATCCCACGAAGAATATTATCCGCAAAAGATTGCGATCAAAGAATCCGGAAAAATTTCATTAGTCAATGTGAATGAAATCGAGTATGTAGAATCTGCGGGTAATTATGTAAAGATAATAACAGGTAAAACACAATATCTGATGCGCGAAACAATGAATAACCTGGAAACAAGATTAAATAAAAATGAATTTTTAAGAATACATCGTTCAATCATTGTAAAAACAGAATTGATAAAAGAATTAAAATCACATTTCAATAACGAATACATTCTTATCCTGAAAAACGGTAAACAATTCAAAACCGGAAATACTTACAAACAAAGCATTGCAGCATTGATAGACGCACTCTAATTTTCGTAACATCACATATATTGTTCATCACAGAAAATAATTAGTTCAGCACATACTTATTTTTTTGAGCTAACATGACCAATATATTTAGTGCAAATCAACAGGAGTTTTATATGAAATTATTTTCACTTTGTGTTATTTGTCTTTCGTTCCAGGTACTAACAGCACAGCAATTTGTAAAAGTAACAACCGGCAGTCCAGTTACTGATGGCGGTGATTCAAGAGCTGTCAATTGGATAGATTACGATAATGACAATGACCTTGATCTATTTGTAACAAATGGACCTCAGGCGGGACAAAATAATTTTTTATACAGAAATGACGGAAACGGTTCTTTCACAAAAATCACAAATGTTATCATAGCACAGGATGGCAAAGCATCAGATGGAAGTACATGGGGCGATTATGATAATGATGGTTATATTGACCTTTTCGTTGCAAACTGGTGGGGTCAACCAAATCTGCTTTACAGGAACAATGGTGACGGAACTTTTACTTTTCTAAATTCTGCTGCTCCTTCAACAGGAAATACTTTTTCTGAAACAGGAAGCTGGGGTGATTATGATCTTGATGGATTTCTTGATCTTTATGTGTGTAACAGTTACAGTAACCTTAGAAATATATTGTACCACAACAATGGTAACGGAACATTTACAGCATTAACTACAGGACCGATGGTCACAGATCAAAATTATTCAAGAAATGTTGACTGGATTGACTTTGATAACGATGGTCATGTCGATATTTATGTCACCAATGAAGAAAATCAAAATAATGCTTTATACAAAGGTTCATCGGACGGATCATTTACAAAAATTACAGGACTGAATATTGTAAGTGAAGGTGGTAATTCAACAAGCAGCAATTGGGAAGATATTGATAACGATGGCGACTTTGATTTATTCATTGCTAACTATGCAAGCCAAAATAATTTTTTGTATATGAATAATGGTGATGGCACTTTCACAAAGGTTACACAAAGTCCCGTAACAAGTGATGGTGGAAGTTCCTTCGGAAGTTCTTTAGGAGATATTGATAATGACGGAGATTTGGATTTATACGTCACGAATGCTTTTACAGGATCAGCACAGACAAATAATTTTTTATACATAAATAATGGCGATGGCACTTTTATAAAAGATACAAGCAATGTTACTAAAGATGGAGGATGGTCATACGGATGTGCTTTTGGTGATTATGATAACGACGGATATCTTGATTTGTTTGTAGCCAAATGTTATCAGGCAAATGAGAACAATACTCTCTTTAAAAACCAGGGAGGAACAAATAACTGGTTAAAGATAGATCTAAAGGGAACGACATCAAATTCTTCTGCAATTGGTTCAATAGTAAAAATGAAATCTACAATAGACGGTAATTCTGTCTGGCAAATGCGAAAAGTATCAGGGCAAAACGGATACTGCGGTCAGACTCTACAATTACATTTTGGATTAGCTGATGCTAATATGGCGGATTCAATTGTTGTAATATGGCCAACTGGAATTCAGGAAGTATTTACTAATCAGTCGGCAAATGAAAGTATAACAATTGTTGAAGATTCTACTCTTTCCGACGTGTCAGAATCATTTAACGAAAATCTGGATTTTGAACTACATCAAAACTTTCCCAATCCGTTTAATCCATCGACACAAATAAAATTTACTTTGAAAGAATCTTCTTTAGCCAATCTTGCCGTTTATAATTCATTGGGCGAAAAATTAACCACTTTATTTGATGGGTTAGCAAATTCCGGAATAAACACGATAGATTTCTCCCCTGCCGATCTTCCATCCGGAGTTTATTTTTATGTTCTTTCAACCCGTAGTTCTGTACTATCAAGAAAAATGATCTTATTAAAATAAATTCAAAGATTTTTTTTCCTATATAACGGGCAAATACTTAAATTAGCATCGAATCATTTTTAAGAATTTAACAACGGGAGCTATAAGCTCTCGTTTTCATTTTTTATATCGTCATTTTAACAATCGTTATTCAGTTTATAAATGAATTTTTCTGAAGAATCACTGAAGTATATGAATGCTGCCTTTCGTGAAGCTCAACGTGCTTTTGATAAGGAAGAAGTACCGGTTGGTGCTGTAATTGTTCAGAATGGAATTGTAATCGCAAAAGGACATAATCAAACTGAAATGCTTAAAGACCCTACCGCTCATGCGGAAATGATAGCAATAACTTCGGCTGCTTCACATATTGGTGACTGGCGTTTGAGTGAGTGTGATATTTATGTAACTCTTGAGCCGTGTATTATGTGTACCGGAGCATTGCTGGCAGCCAGAATGAGAAATATTTTTTATTCAATACCCGATACAAAATTTGGAGCGTGTGGTTCTCTTCACAATCTGGCAGAGAACAGCAAAACAAATCACAGGATTAATGTTTACACAGGACTTATGGAAAACGAAGTGAAATTACTAATGAATCAATTTTTTCAGAATATGCGGGAAAAGAAAAGCAATAAAGAAAATAAAGACCGTTTTGCTAATTTTAATTAAATTTTCAAGAAAACTTCATCTTGCTTAAAAGTTTTAATAATAATAATTTAAATCAAAAATTATGGTAATCTAATGCAATTCATCTTATTCGGTTCACCGGGCGTTGGAAAAGGAACACAAGCAAAAATTTTATCAGCAAAATTTAATATACCACACATATCCACAGGTGATATACTTCGCCAGGCTGTTAAAGATAAAACACCTTTGGGAATAAAAGCTAAAGAGATAATGGATAACGGTGAGCTTGTTTCAGATGACATAATGATTGGTATTATCAAAGAAACCCTCTCAAAACCAGATTGCCAAAAAGGATTTATTCTTGACGGCTTTCCAAGAACCCTGGAACAAGCGTCAGCTTTTGATGTAATGCTGAATGAACTCCACATAACAGACATCTACCTTATGTACCTTACTGCGAATGAAGATGAAATAGTGAAACGTCTAACCAACAGAAGAGCTTGTAAAGTATGCGCCAGTATATTTATTTATTCCGAAGTTAAAGATTCCAACATATGCCCGAACTGCGGAGCAAAGGATAGTTTCTACCTTAGAAATGATGACAAAGAAGAAGTAATCAGGCACCGTTTACAAATATTTGAAAGTTCAACAAAACCCGTTCTAAGTCATTATGAAAAACAGGACAAGGTCATTTACGTTAACGGACTTGATCCGATTAGCAAGGTTACTGAAAATATTTTGAAGTTTTTAAACGGAAAGCCGGGATTTAAACAGACTCTTTCTGTTTAAGTACAGCTTTAATCACTTTTCCATTTTCTATTTTCAGAATTTTTATATTTGCCTTCCGCACAAGTTCATAATTGTGAGTAGCAAAAAGAATCGCTGTCCCTCTCGAGTTGATCCTGGTGAGAATATTAAGAATTTCAATCGATGTTTCAGGATCGAGATTTCCTGTGGGTTCATCTGCAAGAATAAGCATCGGTTCATTTACAATTGCACGGGCAAGCGCCACTCTTTGTTTTTCGCCTCCTGAAAGTTCATTCGGCATGCTGTATCTTCTGTGAATCAAACCAACATCACTTAAAGCATCATTGACTTTTCTTTTTATTTCCTTAACAGGCGTGTTGACAGATTTTAAAACGAAAGAAAGATTATCATAAATATTCCTGTCTGACAATAACCTGAAATCCTGAAAGATTATCCCAAGTTTTCTTCTTAAGATTGGTAATTGTTTTCGTTTAATAGTTCTTGAGTTGAATTCACCTATTTGAATTGAACCCGAATCAGGCAGCATATTCAGGTAAATAAGTTGCAGTAATGTACTTTTCCCTGCCCCGCTTTTGCCGATTAAAAAACAAAACTCACCCGCATCGAGTGTAAAATTAATATCACTGAATAATTCCTGGTTCGAATAATTAAATGAAACATTATCGAATGAAAGCATTAGAATTATTTTTCCTTAAAATGAATTGAACTCTTTCGTTAAAATATTTTGCTTCTTTAAAGGTAAATGCTTCAAAACATTCAACCACATATAAACCCGATTTGTACGCTGCTTCAATATAAAAATCAAAATCGTAAATTTTTTGCCTGTGCGTTTCCTTTGTCATCTTTCCTGTTTTGTCTTTAATAGTAAATTCGTTTGTATGAATCCTTGATTTAGAATTAAATGTACTTACCTGTTTATACGAAATGCCTTTAGTATATCCCTCAACATTTGCCGATGAAATTCCTTTTGTACTATTGTTTAATAAACTTGCATCGAAAGTAAAAATAGAATTTTCATTCATAACATTTCGTACTTCAGAAAAAAACTTTATTATTTTATTTTTGCTTGTAAGATAGTTAATACTATCAAACGCACAAATTATAAGATCAAATTTATCAGAGAAAGGAAGTGAAGTCATATCACAACATACCTTAATCGAAGTAGAATCATCTCTGACTTTTAACATCTCAATACTAATATCTGAAACTACTATTTCATCAAAATATTTCAATAAATGTTTAGCTAATCTTCCCTCGCCGGACGCAAGTTCAAGCACTTTACCATTATTTTTTAAATGTTCCTTTGATATCGAATGGATATATCTTGCCCAGGATTTGTAGTCAACACTTCTCATCAAATGAGAGTAAACCAAACTCAAAGTAGTGTAATCATTAACTTTTTTTATCTGCTTCATTTTTAAGACGGTTTACTAAAATTTTATTGGCATAATAAAATGATTGCATCATACTTGATTCATCGGCTTTATTCTGCCAGGCAATATCATACGCAGTTCCATGATCGGGCGAAGTTCTGACGATTGGCAAGCCGGCTGTAAAGTTAGCCCCGCTTGAAAAGTTTAGCATCTTAAAAGGAATAAGAACCTGATCGTGATACATACCAAAAACCAGATCATACTTTTTATACATGGATGCAGCAAAAAAAGCATCCGGAGAAAAAGGACCGGAAATACTTAATTTCGTTTTTAATCCGTTAACAACAGGTGTTAATACTTTTTGTTCTTCATTACCGATTATTCCTTCTTCACCTGCATGTGGATTTAATCCCAGCAATGCTATTGATGGAGTTGATATTCCCAGATCATTTTTTAATAAGTCTGAAATAATATTTATCTGTGTAAGTAATTTTTTTTGTGTTATCGACTCAGATACTTTGTTTAACGGAATGTGAATAGTACTCAATGCAGCATTCATTCTTTTCGATAAGAACGTCATTAAATAATTTTTAACACCGCACCAGTCTGCTAATAAATCTGTATGTCCTTTGTAGTTAACGCCGGCAAGCTTAAAAGCATTTTTTGAAATGGGAGATGTTATCAAAGCTGAAGAATTATCATTACTTAAACATTCAAATGCGTACTTGATTGAAAGGAATGATGTCCTGCCTGAATGTTTTGTAGCTTCGCCTTTTTTTATAGGAATATCTGGAAGAGTAATAAGGTTAAGTTTCCCTGGTTCTGAAGCTTTATAATTATCAATAACACTGTAGCTAAATTTTGGATGTGTCTTTTTTATTATTTCTTTAAAGACATTATCAGGGCAGATAAAAATAATCTTCCTGTCGTTTGTAAATTTTATCCTGTTCAGAGATTTGATTACTATCTCAGGTCCGATTCCATTAACATCACCGCATGTAAAATAAAATGATTTCATTTTTGACTAACAAAAACAAATTCGCCGGTACCTGTTTTATCGATAAAGCTAAATTGAGTATTGGCATCTTTATAAATCCAGGTTTCTACAACTTTACCTTTATCATCTGATGAACGTTTTATTTCCCCAGGTGAGCCGTATTTTATATATACTTCACCTCTGTCTGTTTCCCAGCCTGCTTTGCCTGTAATAGTTGAGAAGTTCATAAGTGAATAATCAACCCGGATATAAAACTGTTCCATAAGTTCATTATACTTTGTTTGTTCAGTGGGATCATACTTTTGCCAGACCTTTAAAAGTTTGTTCATAAATTTATCTTCATCCGCGCGAAGCAACTCTGATACTGTATCATCATCTTCAATATATTTTAACACTCTTGAAGAAATTTCCTGATGTTCAAGTATAAACGGTTTATTGAACCATTTTACCCGCTTGCTGAAAACGTACTTATCATTTGAGCTGTCATTAGAAGAAAGTTGAATTATTAAATTTCCTTCTTCAAGATTTGAATTAAAATTTTTAAAGGTATAAAATTTTAATTTTTCACCAAATTCATTTAAGTAAATTGATCCGTCACATTCAATAATTTCCAGTCCTGAAATTGTACCATCGGTAAGTATTGAATTAAAAACAGTGTCCGCATTATTAATCATTACACATTTTACAAAACTTGCTGATGTATCATAAGTTGGTATTATCAGGTCAAAGGATTTATTATCAAAAGGTACACTGCCTCCGTAGTTAACTAATTTCATTTTTTTTGAATTGTTGCAATCAATGCGATTTGACTGAATAACTAATGGAGAAAGAAAACTACTTTCATCTTTTAACTTATTTGGTAGAATGGGCTGGGTTTTCAATTCCTGGTTAGTAACCACATCTGTAAACACAGGAAGAATAGTCAGATGTGTTTGCGTGACATTCAGTTTGATTAATCCTTCAGCAAATAAATCTCGCGAAATAGTTTCATCATAACTGTAAGCAACTATTTTTTTTGTAGTTACTCCCCTTGTTAAAAATTTTCCGGTTGAATCCATCACCTCAATATTGAGACGAAATGATGTGATATAACCATCATGATCTTTTTGAAAAACCAGTCTTTCATATGGAATTCTGAATGAATAATTTAATTCGTATCCGCCCCTTTCCTTTAAGAAATTGATTTCAGATAGAATAAAATTCTGGCGGGGTTGCGCCGTTAAAAATATCGGAACAATGACAAAGCACAATAACAGGTTTCGTATCATGTTTTTAACTGCAAACTGAAATTTGCCATGTCATAAATCAATGGAAAATAATTGGGATGAATCCAACCCATCCTGATAATTAATCCTCGCAAAACCTCGGATCAGGAATTCATGTTATTCAGAAAATCTTTATTGTTTTTTGTTCCGCGCATTTTGTCAAGTATAAAGTCCATCGCTTCAACTGGAGTAAACTCGCTAAGAATTTTTCTTAGTATCCATATCTTTGAAAGATCTTCTTCTTTCATAAGCAAGTCTTCTCTTCTTGTTCCTGAACGATTGACATCTATTGCCGGGAAAATTCTTCTGTCGCTGAGATCACGGTTAAGAACTATTTCCATATTACCGGTTCCTTTGAACTCTTCAAAGATAACGTCATCCATTCTGCTGCCCGTATCTATCAATGCGGTTGCAATGATTGTAAGGCTTCCGCCGTCTTCAGTGTTTCTGGCTGCGCCAAAAAATCTTTTTGGTTTTTGAAGTGCGTTTGAATCAACACCACCCGAAAGAATTCTTCCGCTATGAGGTACAACTATGTTATGTGCACGTGCGAGTCTTGTAATACTATCAAGCAGAATTACAACATCTTCTTTTGCTTCAACTAATCTTTTTGCTTTTTCAATCACCATATCAGCAACCTGAACGTGTCGTTCAGCAGGTTCATCAAAAGTAGAACTTATTACTTCACCTTTAACTGAACGCTCCATATCTGTAACTTCTTCAGGACGTTCATCAATAAGCAGAATAATTAATTTTATTTCAGGATGATTTCTTGTAATCGAGTTCGCAATCTTCTGAAGCAAAATAGTCTTTCCGCTTTTAGGGGGAGATACTATTAAACCTCTTTGTCCTTTACCAATCGGTGAAAGCAGATCCATAATTCTCATAGAATATTCACCCGGTGCCGATTCAAGGTTTATTCTTTTTGTAGGGTAAACCGGAACAAGGTTGTCAAATAAAGTTCTTTCACGAATTCCTTCCGGTTCCTGACCGTTAACAGCTTCAACTCTAAGCAGTGCAAAGAATCTTTCACCTTCTTTCGGAGGTCTCACTTGCCCGCTGACAAAATCGCCGGTACGCAGGCTGAACTTTTTTATTTGTGACGGAGAAACGTAAATATCATCAGGTGAAGGAAGGTAATTATAGTCTGATGATCGGAGAAAACCGTAACCATCAGGCAGCACTTCCAAAACACCTTTTGAAAAAGTCAATCCATCTTTGGCTGTTTGTTCTTCAAGAATTCTGAAAATCAACTCTTGCTTTCTCAAATCGCTGTAACCTGCTATGTTAAGCTCTTTGGCTATTGCGTTTAATTCAACAATTTTTTTCGACTTGAGATCGGATATATCC
>JAEXTA010000203.1 GCA_023453665.1 Bacteroidota bacterium
GATAATCCTGCACAAGTGCTGCACCCATTGGAGCAGATGTTACAGCAAGATTAAGTTTGTTGTTACCAAGTTCTGCCTTTGCGCATATCCTGTAAATCCTTTCTACTTTCTTATGATGAAGATCATAACTTAACTCGTCCTTTACATAAAGTAATATCAGCAGGCAGGCAGAGATTCCTATTGCCAGACCCAGAATATTAATAAGCGAGTAGGCTTTATATTTTATAAGATTTCTCAGTGCTATCTTCAAATAATTCTTAACCATTTTTATCTCCGGATAATTGCCCCATGTTATTTAGTTTTCTATCCAGCCATCATTCAGTCTAATAACCCTGTTTCCGTAAGAAGCATTAAATTCTGAATGCGTAACCTGGATGATCGTTTTACCTTTTGTGTTCAGTTGTTTTAACAGTTCCATTATTTCCTTTCCCTGGTCTGAATGAAGGTTGCCGGTTGGTTCATCTGCCAGTATCAGTTCAGGCTCCCCGATCAATGCGCGTGCTATTGCGGTTAATTGTTGATGACCGCCTGAAAGTTGTTCGGGGAACAAATCTTTTTTTGCTACAATATTAAATCTGTCAAGCATATCAGCAATCCTGCTTTTCCTTTCTGCCGAAGGTACTTTCTGATAAAGCAAAGGAGTTTCCAGATTTTCAAATACAGTTAACTCATTTATCAGATGATAATTCTGAAACACAAAACCTATTTTACTTTTATGCAGATCAGTCAATTGTTTTTCATTAAGTGAATGAACAGCTTCATTATTAAAGAAATATTCACCGTTGTATTCTGAATCAAGCATCCCGAGTATGTACAGCAGAGTTGATTTTCCCGAACCGGAAGGACCCATTACAGATACAAACTCTCCCTGACCCACTGTAAGATTTATATTTCGAAGTACATAAATCTTAACAAACTTACTGGTATAAAATTTTTCAAGATTTTTCAGTTCAATCATTTTATTCGTTCCTTAATGAATCAACAGGATTTGCAAGAGCAGCCTTTAAAGCATGCATGCTTACTGTTATCAATGCAATTGTCAACGCTGATAGTCCAGCTAAAATAAAAACACCAAAGTTTATAGTTATCCTGAAAGCAAAATCTTCAAGCCAGTTTTGCATTACATAATATGCAACAGGCCAGGCAATGATGTTTGCTATCAAAACCCATACAGCAAATTCCTTTGACAGCAGAATTACTATTTCTGTGATTGAAGCACCAAGTACTTTTCTTATTCCGATTTCTTTTGTCCTTCGTTCAGTTACATAGGCAGCAAGACCGAATAACCCAAGACAAGCAATAAAGATCGCAAGCCCTGAAAAGACTGATGCAATTGATGAGGTTTTCTTCTCAAAATCATATAAGGTTGCTAAGTGATCGGTAAGAAATGAGTAGTGAAATCCTTCACCCCCGGAAAATCTATTCCACGTTGATTTTAAGTATTCAATAGTTGTATTAATATCTTCCGGCTGTATTCTGACAGTCAATATACTTGCACTGCTGCCCGATTGTTTTAGATTAATAACAAGCGGACGTACCTCTCTGTGAAGCGATTCATAATTAAAATCTTTTACCACTCCAATTATTTTATAAGATTTTTCTTCACCATAACTTCTGATCTGGTACAAATCTTTATCGATTACATCATCAGTTCCAAAAACTTTCAATGCTGCTTCATTCACTATTACCGCAGAAGTATCCGTTGGAAAATCTTTGGAGAAAAATCTTCCTTTTAATAATTCAATCTTGTAAGTATTAATGAAATCATAATCAGCCCCTATGAACTGCATTCCTAAAGGTTCCGAACCTGTTCGCTGATTGAATATGTATCCGTGTCCGGATATTCCTGATTCGAATAATCTGGATGAGTTAGCTACATTTATGACTTTGGAATGTTTTAAGAATTCAGTTTTTAATTCTTCTATTTTATTATTTAAGAATCCTTCGAGCCCGGGCTTCCAGATTATCAGAAGGTTTTCCTTATTAAATCCTAAACCCTTGTTTTGAATATATTCGAGTTGATCTCTGATGATCAAAGTTCCGATCAGCATAATAATTGATATAGAGAACTGTATTACAACAAGAATATTTCTGAAAGAACTTTTTCCGCTAAGGTTTGCTGAATAAGTTTTCAGAACATGAGCTGGTTGAAAAGAAGATAAATAAAGTGCCGGATAACTGCCTGCAAGAATTCCAATGAACAATATAAATCCAATCAACATTGGCAAAGAGTAAATATTTTCAAAAAGAGAAAGTTGTAAATCCCTGTTGACAAATTCATTAAAAAGAGGAAGAACAAGCTCAAGCAGCGCTAATGAAATAATTATAGCAAGTGAGCTCATAAAAATTGATTCAACAAAAAACTGAAGCGCTAATTTTGACTTACTTGAGCCAAGAGTTTTTCTAATACCTACTTCTTTTGCTCTACGTTCTGATCTTGCGGTAGCAAGATTCATAAAATTTATAATTGCCAGTAAGAGAATGAAAACTGCAATCGCCGAGAATGCATAGGTATATGTAATGTCACTTGATTTGATGCTGCCCCATTCAGTGTTAGGATCAATTCCATATTCACCTGAATACAAATAAATTTCATCAAAAGGTTGAAGTAAATATTTGTATTCGTTTCCGTTTTTCATCACCTCTTCAAATGGAACACCGATAGCTGTCTGAACATCTGCCCCGATGTAATCCCCGGTAACTTTTGAAATTTTTTCTTCGAGTTGTTTTGGATCAGTACCTTCTTTGAGTAACAGATATGTTGTGTACCAGGATTCGAGCCAGATGGGTTCATCAACAATGGGGTAAGTTGAAATTGATGCGAGCATCTCGCAACGGAAATGTGATTTTAAGGGAAATGCTTTTATTACACCTGAAACCAAATACCCGCCCTTCTGATCAGAGATTATGGTTTTTCCTATGGGGTCTTCATTGCCGAAATATTTTTTTGCTGTCTCTTCAGTGATAACAATTGTGTTCGGTTTCGTCAATGCAGTTTTAGGATCGCCTGATAGAAATTCAAGTTGAAATATTTCAAAGAAAGTTGAATCAACCCAGTAGATGCTCCATTCTCTGAATGATTTATCTTTATACTTAAAAATCTGATTCCCGAAATATCCCATTCTCGCATAAGTTTCAACTTCAGGAAAATCTCTGAGAAGTGTGGGTCCTAAAGGTCCGCATGTTTTGGAACCAATAGATTCATTTTCACCAAGTTTTAGTTTTACGTAGGCACGGTATAAGCGGTCTGCATTTGGATAATCTTTATCATAACTAAGGTCATCAAGAATAAAAAGAACCAGCAAAAGGAAACAGGTTATACCTACTGCCAGTCCGACAATATTTATGATCGAAGATATTTTATCTTTTTTAAGATTTCTGAATGCTATTCGTAAATAGTTTAATACCACTTTTCAATTCCTGTTTAAGAGATCAGACATGAAATTTTTCTTTATAATTTTCTGTAACAACATGTCCGTCAAATAAATGAATTACCCTGTTGCCATATTCTGCATACGTGGGTGAGTGAGTTACCATCACTATTGTAGTTCCGTTTGAGTTGAGTGATGTTAAAAGATTCATTACTTCATCACCTCTTGCCGAGTCAAGATTTCCTGTCGGTTCATCTGCAAGAATTAACTTCGGATTACCTACTATGGCTCTACCAACTGCAACTCTTTGCTGCTGACCGCCGGATAGCTGCTGCGGGAAGTGATTTGCGCGGTGCATGATTTCCATTTTTTCAAGTGACTCATTTACTTTTGCTTTTCGTTCAGATGCTGAATGTCCCAGGTACAAAAGCGGGAGTTCAACATTTTCATAGACAGTCAGTTCATCAATAAGATTAAAACTCTGGAAAACGAAACCAATATTTTCTTTTCTCATCTGGGCGCGCTGGCGTTCGGTGTACTTTGAAACTTCTTTATCCAGAAAATAAAACTCACCGTCACTTGGATTATCAAGTAAACCGAGAATGTTTAGCAGGGTTGATTTGCCACATCCCGATGGACCCATGATAGAAACAAACTCTCCTTTTTCGATTTCGATGTTGACGTTGTTTAATGCTGTTGTTTCAACTTCTTCAGTTGTGTACATCTTTTTCAGGTTGGCGGTCTTTAACATTTTATTGCTCCTTGTTGATATTAATTTTCAATTTCTATTTTAAAACTATTTTTTCTATGTCTTTATAGTTTTCGTAAGAGGATGTAATTACCTTTTCGCCTTCTTTCAATCCTTCAAGCACTTCAAATACCTGCGAGTTTTGTCTTCCTAATTTTATATCTCTTCTTACTGCAAAATCACCTGATTCATCTATAACAAAAATCCACTGCCCGCCTGTTGTCTGATAAAATCCACCCCGTTCAACAGTGAGTGCGTTTGATAGCTCCCCGAGTTCAAGCCGTATTTGCAGGGTTTGTCCGCGTCTTATTGTTTTGGGAATTTCGCCGATGAAATGCATATCAACTTCAAACCTGCCATTAGCTACCTGCGGATAAACCGTTTTAATAACAAGTCTGTACGTTTCACCCGCAAATGTAAACTCACCTGTTTGACCCGGGTTAACTCTTGCTATATAATGTTCATCGATAGAAGCACGGACTTTAAATGAATCTACAACATCTATTTGCCCGAGATTTTGTCCCTGTGAAATTGATTGACCTATTTCAGCCCTAAGCGCTGTTAGCTGTCCTTTGATGGGCGCACGAACAGTCAGGTTTTCGAGTTGTGTTTTTGTAACGCCTAAATTTTGCTGCAATTGTTTAACGGAAAATTCCAGTTGAGATATTTGTTCGGCACGAAAAATTGAATCCTGTTTGTAAGTTTCCATTGTCAATTCTTTTTTTCTAACCATATAATCATATTGGTCGCGTGATAAATCATATTCATTTTTTGAGATAAGATTTTTTTCAAATAGTCTTGTGTTGTTGTCAAAAATTCTTTTACGTTCAAGTATCTGGTAATCGATATCAAGAATCTGCCCCTGCAGGTTCAGTTTGTTTTGTTCAAATGCTAACCTGGTCCCTCTCAGACTATTTATCTGCTGGAATACATTTGCTTCATTATAAATTATACTTAATGTTAGTTGTGCATTGTCAAACTTTACAATAGGATCACCCGCGTTTACGAATGCACCTTCTTCAACGAACTTTGTTACAACACGTCCGCCTTCACTTACATCAAGAAAAAAAGTTTGAATTGGCTGCACTGTTCCAGTAATAGGAATAAATTCCTGGAACTGTTCGAACTTCACTTCACCGATAGTAATTTTTTCATTATCAATATTTAAGCGTGTGCTTTTATCGCCCCATATAAAATTGTATAGAATGATAATTACAAATATTGATGAAGCGCCAACGATCAATATTTTTTTATTCGTCCACTTTTTCTTTTCTATTTTTCTGTCCATCTGAATCTCCACGATATTTTACCGGAATTGGTGTTCGATTAGCCAATTTTTATGCCTTCATTAACAGAGTATAAATCGTTTTGTATCTGATTTATACACCACTCGTCATTAATACAAACCGGAAAATTTATTGTCAGTTGTTAACTATTTAACTTACCGTACGTTTGTGTTACAATTGTGTCCGTTAACGCACACTAAAAAAATATTCTGATCTTAAAAAATTGTGTTGAATGACCCGGATAAACAAAAAGGTTTAAGCAAATGAGTTGACTAATTTTTCAGAATGAAATCCTTTTTTGTGAGATACCCCAAGATTTTTCTGGCAGTTAATGCAGATGTAGATGTAGCGAATTCCGGCAGAAGACTCAATTTTACAAACCCAGGCAAATGAGATCTTCTTGGAACAATGAGGACAAGTGGTTTTTATTTCTTCTTTTTGTAGTTCTTTAATCATGGCACTCTCGATACCATTTAGACTCGAAAAATTTAAAATAGTTACCGGGAATTAAAAATAATTTAACCATTCCTGTGCCATAGATTTTGTTTTGTCTGAAGGAAAAATTTCAGTATCCGGCTTAATAATTTATTCACATTATTTTCTGTAAATTTAATGGCGAAAAAAAATTTTAATCAACTTGCATTCATAAAAGTGATTGATATGGAAAGAGGTTCCGGCAGAGTTCTGATTGTTGATGATAACGAAGATATTCTGCTCGCGGCTAAATTACTTCTTAAACCTCATACCGATTTTGTTCACACCGAAAAAAATCCGGAAAATATTCCTGAATTAATCAAATCAGATAACTTCGATGTGATATTTCTCGACATGAATTTTACGCAGGATATGACAAGCGGACAGGAAGGATTTTTCTGGTTAAAGGAAATATTCAAATATGACCCTTCAGCAATCGTAATACTTATAACCGCATATGGTGATATTGATACTGCAGTAAGAGCAGTAAAGGAAGGTGCTACAGATTTTGTTTTAAAACCTTGGCAGAATGAAAAATTCCTTACCACGTATTCTGCTGCACTAAAACTACGGAGTTCAAGGCTTGAAACCGATAGTCTTCGCCTGAGACAAAAACTGATGTTCGACGATTTGAATAAAAAATTTCCTGAACTTATCGGCACGTCTTCTGCAATGAGAAATATATTTCACACGATTGAAAAAGTTGCATCAACTGATGCCAATGTTTTGATACTAGGTGAAAACGGAACAGGAAAAGAACTGGTTGCTCACGCACTTCACAAACAATCGAAACGTTCCGGCGAACCATTTATAAATGTAGATATGGGTGCAATTACCAAATCATTATTTGAAAGTGAATTGTTCGGACATGTGAAAGGTGCTTTCACAGATGCAAAAGAGGACCGACCGGGAAGATTTGAAATTGCTTCAGGCGGAACATTATTTTTGGATGAAGTTGGGAACATTCCGCCCGAACTTCAATCTAAACTGCTGACTGTTCTGCAAAACCGTTCTGTTGCGCGTGTTGGTTCAAATAAAAGCAAACCCTTTGATATAAGACTGATTTGTGCTACCAACATGCCGATTTATCAAATGGTTTCGGAACAGAAATTCAGACAGGACCTTTTGTACAGAATTAACACTATTGAGATTACTCTTCCGCCATTAAGTGAACGAAGAGAAGATATCCCTGTTCTTACGGAACATTTTTTATCAATGTATGCCAAGAAGTACAACAAGACTAGTCTTAGTATAAGCGAAAAAACAATCGGCAAACTTATTAATTATGACTGGCCAGGAAATATAAGAGAACTTCAACATGCTATTGAACGAAGCGTTATACTCTGTGAAACTGATGTATTGCAGCCGTCTGACTTTTTCTTCCAGGGAGCAATAAATAAGGAGGAAAAATTTATTCTCGACAATTATAATCTCGAAGAAGTTGAAAAAATGGTAATCAAAAAAGTCATTGCTGATAATGACGGAAATATTACAAAGGCAGCAAAAGAACTGGGACTGACAAGGACATCCCTTTACCGGCGAATGGAAAAGTACGGACTATAATAATCTTAATTATAATTTAATGTTGATATTCAGGAAATGAAATCTTTCAGGATAAAAATAGTTTTAAGAATAATTCTTCTGTCGCTAAGTATATTTCTTTTGTTTTACTTAAATCAGAAGGGAATATTTGCTGCAACAATATTCATACTCGCTGCAATAATAATCTTACAGGTTGTTTTTCTTATAAGATTTGTTGAAACAACTAACCGTGAATTGAGTAAATTCTTTTTATCAATTAAACATTCTGATTTTTCACAGTCATTCCTTAAAAAAAATCTTGGCCCTTCTTTTACTGATTTAAGTAATTCACTTTCTAATGTGATAAACCAGTTTCAGCAGGCACGCTCAGAAAAGGAAGAGCATTTTCAGTACCTTCAGACAATTGTAAAACACATTGCAACAGGTATGATTTCTTTCAGAGAAAACGGAAACATCGAACTGATGAATGATGCTGCTAAAAGAATATTCGGGATTAACGAAGTTAAAAACATTCAGAGCCTTGCATCATTTAATAATGAAATTGTAAATGTGCTTCAGAAAATTAAACCAGGTGAAAAAGCACTCATAAAAATTGAAACAACTGAACAGGTGATCGACCTTTCACTATTTGCAACAGAATTTAAACTACGCGGTGAAAAGTTCAGATTAGTCTCACTGCAGGATATTAGCAGCGAACTTGAACGTGAAAGACTTTCAAGTGAGATTGAAATAGCAAGACAGGTTCAAAGAAAACTCCTTCCCACTTCTAATCCCTCAATAAACGGTTTTTCAATTGCGGGTTTATGTATTCCGGCAAAAGAAGTAGGCGGGGATTATTATGATTTTATTGAACTTGGAAATGACAGACTAGGAATTGTAATTGCAGATGTATCGGGCAAAGGGCTTCCGGCTGCATTTTATATGACGTTGACCAAGGGAATTTTTCAATCGTATGCTAAAAGTATTGAATCGCCGAAAGAAGTTCTTGTAAAAATAAATTCACTATTGTACAACACAATTGAACGTGGTTCGTTTGTCACAATGTTTTATGGTGTCCTGGATAAGTCAACCGGTAAATTGCTGCTCGCAAGAGCTGGTCATGAGCCAGCCATTTTTGTAAATGTTAATAGTCAGCATTCAACATTTTTGCGACCACAAGGCTTAGGACTCGGACTTGAAGACGGACATGTTTTTTCAAAGAATATAGTTGAGTCAGAGGTTCAGTTGAACAAAGGTGATTTAATATTCTTTTACACCGACGGTTTTACTGATGCGAGGAACAGATTAAACGAAGAATTCGGACAGCAAAGAATTACTAAACTGATGAGTACTGTAGAAAAAATGACAGCATCTGAAATAATACTTAAAATGACCGAAGAAATTTTTAATTACAGTCAGGGTGTGCCGCAGTACGATGATATGACATTCATCGCTGTAAAATCTGAAAAGCAATACTAACCGGAGAAAAATGATCCTTACAAAATTCCGGTCTATAATCATTTTAAGATTGGCTTTTATAAGCGTGAACCTTCTGGTAATATTTTATCTGATTCATAATTCCGAACTGCTTGCAAGTATTGTCATCCTTTCTATTGCTGCAGGTTACCAGTTATTTTCCTTATTCAACTTTGTTGACAGAACAAACAGGGAACTTTCAAAATTTATCAGTTCAATAAAACATTCCGACTTCAGCCAGATTTACTCTGCAGGAAATCTTGGCGGAACATTTAAACAACTGAGCAAAGAATTCAATGATATAAATGAAAGATTTCTTGCAGCAAGGAAAGAGAAGGAAGAAAATCTGAGATATCTGTATGCAGTAATTCAGCATGTCGGGATAGGACTATTTTCTTTTAACAACGATGGTAAAATTGAATTTATTAATAATGCTGCCAAAAAAATTCTGAATGTTTCGTCGCTGAATAACATTTCTGCATTAAACAAGATAAATAAATCTCTCGCTGAAAAAATTTCAGAACTTAAATCTGGTGATAAAGTTATTGTTAAGTATGCAGAAGACAACGAGCTTGTTCAGTTAATGGTTTATGCTTCTACATTCAAATTAAAGGACCAGATGTATACTATTGTGTCGCTGCAGAATATTCAATCCGAATTAGAAGAACAGGAAATGGATGCCTGGCAAAAACTTATCCGGGTATTGACACACGAAATTATGAATTCAATTACACCGATTTCATCCCTTGCAGCAACATCAAACAAACTTTTGTCTGATCTCTCTTCATCAACATTAAAAGGTATTGACTCACTCGATGATATTATCTCCGCAAACAATACAATATTAAAGCGGAGTGAAGGGTTAATGCACTTTGTAAATAATTACAGGAATCTTACAAAAATCCCGCGCCCGGTTTTTCAGATAATCCAGATAAAAAAACTTTTTGACCGCATTGATACTCTTCTGAAAAAAGAGCTTTCAGAAAAAGGTATTTCTCTTCAGTGCAATGTTGAACCTCTTTCACTTGAACTTACAGCCGACCCAAATCTTATTGAACAGGTATTAATCAACCTTATAATTAATTCACAACATGCCCTGGAAGGAATAAATGAAGCAGCAATAAAACTAATTGCTTCATTAGATGACAAAGGAAAAATACTTATAAGAGTGTCTGATAATGGTTCAGGTATTCCGGATGAAATACAGGAAAAAATATTTATACCTTTTTTCAGTACGAAGAAAAATGGTTCGGGTATAGGGTTAAGTTTATCACGCCAGATAATACGTGCTCACGGTGGAACAATAAGAGTAAATTCAGTCCCGGGAAAGGAAACTGTTTTCAGTTTAAGATTCTGAGTGCATTAAAAATCATTGAATATTTATAAAATAACCTTTGCTCTCCAGGTATTTTTTATTGCTGTTTATGAACTCCAGAATTTTTTCTGTGGAAATAATTTTTGCTATTCCATACTTGATGTTGACACGCTTATCAACAAATAATTCCCCTTCATACTTTATAAGCGGGCTATACTCCTCGCCGCTTATTAATGCTTTCGGTTTTAAATATTCTTCATCATCTTTAGGCACGCGCTGAACCATTCCCACCAATTCAAAATTAGGAACGCCGTCTTTTATCGCAAGTACAATTCCACCGCTGAATCCACGGTTGATTACCGCATCAACAATAAAAGAACCCTGTCCATCTAAATCCGGACTGCTTACTATTGCTTTTGTAACCATTTTATAATTCAGCGGATAACCAAACAGGTAAACAAATGAACCCCATTCAAGATTTTTTGCAGATCCATACGGATAATGAAATTTATGCTGGCGGGTAACAAAATCAGGCTGAAACTTATTCCCGATGATCGCAATATCCTGCATCCTGTCCGAGAGGAGTACCTGCAATTCACCACCACCCGGGAAACCCAGTACATAAGTTGTCTGTTTATCTTTGATTGAAATACTTTCAACATATTCTGTTTTTTCACCCTTTTCATTGTGAATATATGATACAATCGTATCCTGGTAATCAACAATGTGCGAACATGTTAAAAATGCAACTGAAGAGTTCTCAACTGATAATAGTGTTGCACTTCCTGCGGAAGATAAATCATACAATGTAGATTTCATTGATTTTGTTTTAATGATATCATCGGACAGATCTTTTAATTTAAGCCTGCTGTCAGTACTGAAAATATATGTATAGTAAAAAGCTGTACTGTTTATTCTGTAAACGGACTCACCGATATCACTCAATTCTGCCGAACTTCCCTTATAAGGAAATTCGCTGTCATATTTTCCATCGCTTAAAGTTGGAAAAATGGTCTGGTATGTAACCGATGAACAGGAATTCATCAATATCATTACGAGGAACATTAAGCATATAGAAAACACTTTATTTGTTTTCATTGCTTTTCTCCTTGATAGAATTATAAAACAATATTAAGAACATTACTAAATTTTATAAATATGCAGGAACAGTGAAAGTGAATACACTGCCTTCTTTTTCTTTACTGATAACCGAAATTTCTCCTCCCATTTTTTCAATCATTTCTTTACATAAGATTAGACCCAAACCGGTACCTCTTTCCTCTTCTGTTCCGGGTGTGGAATGATGTATGTCTATCTTAAATAATTTTTCGATATCACTATTCTTTATACCAATTCCTGAATCTTTGATCGAAACGGCAACACTCTTTTCTTTAACAGATGATGATACAACTACATCTGAGTCACGCCTTGAAAACTTAATGGCATTGGACAATAAATTTTCTATTACTGAATTCAACATATTCTGATCTGCATAAACATATAAACCGTTATCAACTTCATTTATCAGCCTGATCTGTTTTGCACCGGCGGCACTTGTTAAAAGATTAAATATATATAAGACTGTCTCTTTAAGTTCGACTTTTAGCGGCTTAATTTCCATCCGTCCGGATTGCAGTCTTGACCACTCGAGTAAATTTTCGATTAGCTTGAAAACATAATGCGCTGATAAATTTATTCTTTCCGCAATATTCTTTTTTTCAGTGTCAGATAAATTATCATAATCAGCAGTAAGCATATTGGAGAAACCTAATAGACCATGAAACGGACTTCTTAAATCATGAGCCAGTATTGAAAAAAATTTGTCTTTTGCCTCATTTGTTGAGCTCAACTCTTTTGATGCTGCCTTAAGTTGTTCATTCAAACTTGCCAGCTCCATTGCATGATCTTCAAGCAAATGTTTACTTTTTTTAAGTTCAAAGAGATACCGTCCAAGATTTTCCTCACTTTTTTTCTGCTCGGTTATGTCCATCACAATACCGAATATTTTTCCCGAGGATTTTTTTGTTTTACCTACAATCTTTCCGATGATATGCAGGTATTTCAGTTTATTATTTTTTAATAGTATCCTGCATTCAAAATCATAAACTGAATTCTTTTTAATTGCCTGTACTATACTCTGTTTTACAAAAGAGTTATCATCTGGATGAATAATCGAGTAAAAATCATCTATTGAAAGACAATTTCGATTATTGTTTAGCTCAAATATTTTAGCAGTTTCAGATGAACACTGATTGTTATTTCCGTCCTGATCAAACTGGTATGTACCAAGATGTGCAAGCTGCTGTGCAAGGGTAAGATTCAGGTTTGATTCTCTTAATTTATCTTCATTTTGATTTTGTCTCTTTACAATTCTTGTTATCCCCAACAACGCAACCGGTTTTTTTTTCTTATCACTTAAAGATGATATTTCTGTCTCAGCCTTTTCAAATAAATTATTTTTTTTTCTTAGATGATGAATAACTCTTTTAGAAAATATCTTAGATTTGTTTCTTGTATGCTTACTAATAAACTTATGAAGAGATTTGAATTTTGACTTATCACCGCAAAAAATTGATTCATAAAGATATTCACCTGTCAATTTTGATGGTGTTATACCTGCTGCTTGTTTAATAGCATCACTAACATAAAGTATTTTATAATTCAGATTACATATCCAGACAATGTCATTCGAGTCTTTAAAAAAATCCTGTAAGACGGTAAGGTTAGACAGCTTAAATATTGACCCGCTCTCTTTAAAGGTTTTGTCTTTTGATATTTTTTTTAACCTAGAGATTTTCTTTTCTTTCTTTATAAAATCTTTATCGTTTTTAGCAGAACTTAGATTCATACTGGTACCCCTGACTTTTAATTATGTACTCAATAAAAAACAAATAAAAATTTCCGTTTGCTTTAGAAAAAAGCGTAAAGAACTAACACCGGAAAATTATTGTGTGACGCGCCCCTGAATTTTCTTAAGGTTTTACCTTCCGAATGAGTTAAACTGAAACTAAACAAATACAGTTCAACCTGTAACATTTGATCTCTTTCTCCCCGGATAAATCTAAAACCAACCCCAAATTACTTTAATTGTTTACCAAGGCAAACCACAAAATGATACTTAACAACAGTTAAACAGAAACAATTATTTGCTTACGCATAATTAAAATCATATCAATTTTCATCCAGTATTTCAGCTAAAAGCCGCAGAAGTTCACCTTTCTCAAATGGTTTTGCCAGATAGTGCGTTAAACCTTCGGACAGCAATACTTCTTTATCGCCAGCCATTGCATAACCAGTAACAGCAACCAGCGGAATATTTTCGTAGCCATTTAATTTTCTTATCTCGCGCGCGGTTTCAATTCCATTAATTCCGCCGCCAAGATTAATATCCATAAGAATAACATCATAATTATTTTGTTTTGACATCTCAATTGCCAATTCACCATTTTCTGCGTGGTCAATTTTGTAATAATCTTTTATATATAATTCAGTCACTTCGCGGTTGATTATATTATCTTCAACAAGAAGTATTTGCTTTGATTTTGTTGATCCAGAAATATGAGAAATATCCAGTTCGTGGTCTTCTTGCTTTTTTAGATCTGTTGCCGGGAACATAACGGTAAATGTACTGCCTTTGCCTATTTCACTTTTGAGTTGAATAGTTCCATTCATTGCCTCAACCATTTTTTTCGCGAGTGTTAAACCGAGACCTGTACCTTCATACCATCTGGCAACACCCTCACTAGCCTGCCTGAACTCCTGGAAAATTTTTTCTTTGTCGTTTTCAGCGATGCCGATACCAGTATCACGGATATGAATTGCTGAATATTTATTCCCGTTAAATACCATCGGTTCAACAATTATTTCAACCTTACCCTGCTTTGTAAACTTGATCGCGTTATCCACAAGGTTGTTAAGTATCATAAAATACATTTTGTCATCAACCATTGCCGAGACTGATGGAGATTTTATTACAACTGAAAACTCAAGACCTTTTTCTTTTGCTGCTTCAATGAACGGGTGTAAATGAAAAGGTGTATGTTTGGCAATATTTATTTCTTCAAAATTTAAATAATTTTCCCTGGCAGCAAATTGAGATAAATAAAGAATTGAATTTAATGTGTTAGTCAAACGTTTTGAACTGTTTATTATTTTCTGAACCATATCTTGTTGTTCAACATCCAGTTCCGTATCACCAAGAAATTCAGCAAAACCAATAATACCTACTAACGGTGTCCGGAGTTCGTGACTTATATTACCTAGCAGGTTTGATTTTAATCTGCTTAGATCTTCTGCTTCTTCCTTTGCACGGATCAGTTCTTTTTCAATCATCTTTCTTGAAGTAATGTCTTCTTTCAAAACCAGGTAATGAGTGATTTCTTTATCATTGTTCTTAATCGGAGAAACTGAAAGCAGTTCCCAATATGTT
The DNA here is from genome assembly GCA_023453665.1 of Bacteroidota bacterium. GTDB lineage: Bacteria > Bacteroidota > Ignavibacteria > Ignavibacteriales > Ignavibacteriaceae. The sequence goes on from JAEXTA010000203.1 coordinate 14,621, forward strand.
TCGCCATTCTTTTTAGTATTAATTATTTCACCTGACCATTCTTTTCCATGCGAAAGCCCAGACCAAACTTTTTCATATTCATCGTTTTCCATAGATGAAGGCTTAAGCAACGAATGGAATCTTCCGGCAAAATCATTTAATGAAAAACCGGTGAGTTGAGTAAACCGCGGGTTAACATATTCAATATTTCCTGATCTGTTTATTATTGAAACTGCGACCGGGCTTTGATCAACAGCGCTTGACAGCTTTCTTAAATCAGCTTCTATTTTTTTTCTTTCAGTAATATCTGTAAGTATGCAATGGAGAAGTTTGAATTTACCTTCAGCGGTATATGTTACTTTACCTTCGAGAGATACTATTTTAATATCATTTTCTTTTTTCCTGATTTGATATTCCGCACTATGAAGCTGGCCGGCAATTTCAATGTGCGAAAATATTTTTGAAAAATTTTCACCATTTTCTTCTATGATTAAATCAGAAAATTTTTTGCCTATAAGTTCTTGCTCATCATAATCAAGCATATGACATGCAGCTTTGTTGATAGCTATTATAATTCCGGATTTATCAATTGCCTGGTAACCAAGAGGTGCATTTTCAAATAACGAGCGGAAAAGTCTCTCGCTTTCAGATAACTCACGTTGTGTTTTTTCTATTAGGATAAAATCTCTTTTAATAAATACATAAAAGAAAATTGCAGTGATGAGAATAAAAAACCAACCCTTATACATCTGAATAGTAGTAAGTAAATCTATGTCATTTGTAAACGAAGCCGTAATTTTTTCTGAGAACAATATCCATAACCCGCCAAGTATTAAGTAAATCAGGGTAATTCTGAGAGGTACATAAAGTGAGGATCGTATTTTTTTCTGAAGAAAACTTTTTTTCATCTACATTCTCTCCTCTGCTCTTTTTCTCTGCCTGAAGAAAGATGAACATAATGTTTACATTTCAAATGAAAATATAATCAGTATTCAGAAAAAGTAAAGAGTTGTGAGTATTTAATTTCTATTGCACAGTTTCAAGTGTCCACTGTTATCGGGTTTACTGCCTTTGGAAGAGTAAAGATAACTTTTGTTCCTATATTAAGCTCGCTTTCAATTCTAATAGTTCCGTTTTGTTTTTCGACAAACTCTTTGACAAGCATTAGTCCAAGTCCGGTTCCTCTTTCCTGGGCAGTTCCTTCTGTTGAGTGCTGCTGATCAATTCTTAAAAGTTTTTGTAAATCCTCAGGTCTTATCCCAACACCGGTATCCTGAACAACAACTTCAATAAGATTATTAGTATGATTATTAAATATTTTAACTTCGCCGCCCGATCTGGTAAACTTTATTGCATTCGATAAAAGGTTTTCAATAATTGATGTAAGCATATTTTTATCCGCTGTAACTCTTGTATCGGCTGATATCAGATTCGAGAGTGTTATATTTTTACTCACAGCGTTATTATTAAATAATTTTATTTCAGCTTCAACAGTTTCATACAGATCAATTTTTTGCGGAAAGTATTCTTTTCTTCCGGTTTGTATTCTTGACCACTCCAGCAGATTTTCAATAAGTTTATACAAGTTTCTGGTTGAGCTATTAATATTCTCAACATATTCTCTAATCTCTTCCCGATCCAGTGATTTGTAATCTTCAAGCAGAAGATTTGAAAACCCAATCAAGCCCTGGAACGGACTTTTTAAATCATGCGCAACAATTGAAAAGAATTTATCCTTGCTGGCATTCATCTCCTGCAGTTTCTGTGTCGATTCTATTAATGCATCTTCAGCTTTTTTCTTATCAGTAATATTCCGTGAAATTATTGTAACTGCAATTATTTTTCCTGATTCATCTTTTACCGGAGACAACAAATTTGAAAAACATAATTTTTCTCCCTGCCAGATAAATTCATCTTCAGATATTAATGCTTTTGATGTTACAGCGACCTCTTCCACATGTTTACCCAGTACTGCCGCAAGATCCTTTTCAAAAAAATCATAAAGTGATTTGCCGACCACTTCGCCGGGAGTCAGTCCATACTTTGTTGCCCCGTTATAATAAAGCACCTTCCCTTCCAGGTCCTGCATCAAAACTATATCCTCCGCACTTTGCAGAAGCAGTCTCATTCTTTCTTCACTGATACGCAGAGCTTCCTGGATGCGTTTTCTTTCACTAATATCTCTCAGCCAGAAGGAAATATATCTCAGCTCACCTTTGGCATTTTTTATTGGTGAAATCGTCATGCTTACCGGAATAGAGTCACCCGATTTAGAATTAATGTAAGTCTCAAATTCTGAGACTCCTTCACCAGTTTTACATTTATCCAGCCATGTTTTTATTACAGATAAATCATATGAAGTATTTGGGGGAAAGGTGTAATTTCTAAGTTCATCTGAGTTATAGCCGATTAATTTTTCTAAAGAAGGATTTGCGGCAATTGTTCTGAAATTAGTATCAGTGATTATTATCGGGTCAACGCTTCCTGTAAATAATGCACGCTGTAGTTCTTCACTTTTTCGAAGTGCCAGTTCAATTTTTTTTCTTTCAGTAAGATCGGTTGCTATAAATACACATGAATAAATTTTTTCCTCATTGCCGATAAGAGGGTACAATCTTATCATCATGAATTTTTTCGATTCCGATTTACCTTTTAAAACAAGTTCATTGATATTAAATGTTTTTCCTTCAAATACCTGCTGAATTTTTCCATTTAAATCTTCTACATCATATTCTGAAATAATTAATTGAGAGAATGATTGCCCCAATATTTCTCTGCCGTATCCAAAAAGTTCTTCACACGCTTTATTCCACGAAATGATCAAACTGTTTTTGTTAACAGAAAAAATCTGGTTAGGCGAATTTTCAACAGCAAGCCTGTATCTTTCTTCGCTTATCCTTAGTGATTCTTCAGAACGTTTTTGATTTGTAATATCTCTTCCAACAGACTGGTATTCAATAATATTACCTGAATTATCGAACAATGCTTTTGTTGTCCATTGCTGCCATTTAACCTCACCGAACGGAAGTACTACACGAAGTTCCAGAGTGTTTATAGGATTATCCGGAGAAAGCATTAACAAACTTTTATCAAGTTTTATTCTGTCTCTTTCAACAATAAAAGTATTGAAATCAGTCCCGATAAGATCTTCGGCTTTCTTTTTAAAATACCGGCAGTATGATTTGTTTACAAAGCTGATTTTATTCATCGGTGACCATCTGCAAATTAATTCAGTCTGGTCTTCAATTATCTGTGCAAGTCGTTCAAGATTTTCCAGCAGCACATTGTCTGTTTTACGGTTTTCGGGGTAATCAACCAAAACGGAATAACATTCACGTCCTGAACTGCCGGGTTTTACAGCACTAATACTTTTAATTAAATAAACAGACGGATTACGATAACTTGTTTTCAGGATCAGTTCTGATGTATGTGTTTCGGTAGTAAGGAAAGTATCGCGTAAATGCATTCTGAAAACCGATTTACTTTCGGTTGAGAGATAGTTATAGAAAAGTTTTTTATAAAGATTTGATGGTGATTCTTCAAGAATTTTTGCTGCAAATGTATTTGCGTTAAGGATCTGTCCCCGCTCATTAAAAATAAAAAATGCTGCTGGTGCCAGGTTTAACTGAGACTGGTATTCATGTTTTTCAACATTAGTTTCATGCAAGCGTTCAACAAGCTGTTCATTTTTCTTTTCTGTTTGCCTGTTGAGTTCTTCCAGTTTATTTAGCAATTGCATTTTTTCTTCCCGTGTAAATTTATCAAGATTCTGCAGCCCGTTAAGAATCGTTTCTGCAGTTGTACGAAAAGTGTGTGTTAAATCTGAACCTTGTTTCATTTATTATAGGATGAATCAACTTTATTATTGACATGAGTTTATCAGTACAAAACAATTTATTCACATCTCTTAAGGTTCACATCGTATATCAGAATGCAGTTCAATTAAACTAAATAAATTTATCGAATAATCAGGATTAAAAATAATCTGTGATTTTGTGCAACCGCAGTGTATTCCAGAAATCCCCCTTAACTTAAATTGTTATAGCACGGTTCAAAAATAATAAAATTATTCTATAAAAATTCTGTATGGATTTGATAAAAATGAAATAGCTGTAAACGATACTCAAAAACTATTTCAGAATGATTTTATAAATACCCTGCTGCCACTTAACTATTTCAAAAATTTTGCGATAGTCAGATAGCGTGAGAACTATTAGTACATTATTAATGGCAGAGCTCAAAGGGAGACATGACAAAAGACGAATCCATACTTGACGAAATAACGGGTGAAAAATTCGCGTCCGAAGCACTTATTACACGATTTAAGAATTTAGCGGGCAAATTTGGAGTAACTGATCAAAACACGAACACAGAGTTCATACATAAATTCAAAGACACAACAAGATTTTACCGTTTTGATCTTCCTCAAGAATTTAATGAATATTTTATTCGTTTCGATGAACTTCCGATGTACTTGCTGTTTGAATCTCCATTAATAAATAGTTATGACGTTTATTTCAGAAATAAATCTGAAAAAAAATACCCGAATGAGACTTACCGTTCAATGATGGAATTTTACAGCAAATGGGTAACGCTCAAATCAATAAGTGACAGAAAATTTTTTGCTAATTCAATTATTAATATTGTTTCGAAGAATATTATTCCCGAATTTTTTTTAAGCAGGATCATACATGGTATTGTGCTCACTTATGACCAGTTTTTCTTTGATCCATTCCAGGCAAGAGAATTGTTCAAAGAAGCAGAACAGGCAATGGAACAATCCGCATTGGATTCTAATTCAAAAAATGAATTCAGGTATTTAATAAAGCTTTGTACCGGCTTTTCATATTTAGCTCAAAAGGATCCTTTACCCGCATTCCAGTCTTTTTCAGAAGCACTGCTCATAAAACCTTCGGGAATCACTGCACTATACTATCTGACCTATACTCACCTGCTTAAAAATGATATTGACGCAGCCGCTGATAATTTTAAGAAAATATTTTTATACGATTCCTCACGGATTAAAATTGCTGTGGATGCTAATGATCTGACTATGTTCCACTACTTTATTAAATATCCTGTTTCAGGAAATATTTTCAGGCAGGATGATTTTTCAGTTCTTTACAGAACTATAGAAGAAATTATTGAAGAAAACAGGAAAAGAGATAGTATATCTATTGATTCTTTAAGAAACAGACTACTCTACCTTGCCAAGGTCAAGTTCAATAAATACTACGACGAAAATATAATCAGCAATATTGTTTTTCTTGAATCAGTAGTTCAAAAATTTCACGGGCTGAATACGGCTGTCTTTAATACTTCTTTGCAAAAGCTGAGCGAAAAAATGCTTTCGGTTGTAATGCAGATCAGAACGAATGTAACAGTTAAATTCAAAGAAGAAATTGACTTGAAACTAAATGAGTTCATTTTAAAAATTGAAACGCATCAGAATAATATTAATAAGATGAGGCAGGAATTTGAAGAAGTGAAACTGCAGTCAAAACAGAAACTGGATAAATTAATATCTACAGTTGAAACAAATGCCGCCGCTTTTATTGCACAGGCTGAAGAAGAAATGTCAGTTTTAAACAACAATACAAAACTTAATCCGGTTAACTCATTTAAAACCTCAATGGTTTACAATGTTATTGCAACTGTGCTTGTTTTTCTTGTTGGAGGAATTGCCGGTTACTCTAATACAGAATATTCTGTCGGATCAGAATTTAATGATCTTATGTCAGGAGTTATTTTTCAGGGTTTAAAGTGGAGCGTAATCACTTTTCTCCTGGGCTCACTTATATCGCTTGCAATGGCAGGCTTTGCTTTCATTGACAGGTCGAATCATAAACACAGATTAATTCAGCGAATCAGTGCAATAAAGAATGATAAGGAACGCCAGTTAACCGCATTAAAAGAGAAAAGTAAAAACCGCGATAAAATGATTCAGGATAGTCTGAAAGAAAATATTGAATATGAAAATAAATCTATCTCAAAATTAAAAAGTGATATCGAAATACTTTCTAAAAAATTAACCGAAGAAACGAATCAAAAAATAGCTGAAGAATTAAGTTCGCTTGAACCATTGCTTCAACTCTAAACTCACTGCTTATTATTAGCCATAATTTCTTATTTCACCAATTTCAGAATTATTTAGTTTAATATTCTGTCAATTCATACTGGCACCAAATTCGTAATGTTTTCCGGGTGCGTAATACCATAATAAACTTTTGAAAAACATCTTTGGAGAACCATTGAGCATCAGCTTGTGTATGATCGTTAAAAACGAGGAGAAATATCTTCACGGATGCCTTGATTCTGTTAAAGGTATAGTTCAACAAATAGTTATTGTTGATACAGGTTCTTCAGATTCTACACTAAGTATAGCAAAAGAATCTGATGCGGATATTTTTCATTTTGATTGGATAAATGATTTTTCTGCTGCCCGAAATTTTGCACTAAGCAAATCAACCGGCGATTGGATTTTATATCTGGATGCTGATGAACGGCTGTCACCAGAAAGTGTAAACGAGGTTATACAGGTTACAAAGTCTTCAGGAAAAATAGGGGTCAATTGTTTTGTAAAAAGTCCGGATGATGAAGCAAACCATGAAAATATTATTTACTACCCGCGTCTTTTCCGCAATAACAGTAATATCAGATTTACGGGCTCTGTACACGAGCAGATTATAAGTTCGCTTAATTCGAATGACTATAAAATTCTTGATTCCACAATAGAAATACTTCACCTGGGTTACAATGTTTCAAAGGATAAGAAAAAAGAAAAAGCTGAAAGAAATCTCAGGCTTTTATTAAATGATCAGAATAAACAACCATCATTCTATACCCTTTTTCAGCTTGCCCAGACATACAATGTACTTGAACAATTTGATGAATCAACAAAAATTTTCAGAGAAGTTATACTCAATAAAAAAGCAGGAAAGGAAATTCTCCTTATTGCTTACTATAATATCGCTGTGAATGAATTAAGAAATCACAACGTTGAAGCTGCTTTAAAAAATACCATAGAGGGATTGAAGGCCGATGAAAACAATCCTGCATTAAATTATCTGTTATCAAAATTATGTTTAAGAAACGGGGACTTAAAACAAGCTATAAAACTGGTAACAAAAGCATATCGTGCTAATTCATCTGTCCTGAGCTCAAAAAAATTCAGCGGCAATGATATAATATTAAATAATGAAGAATTAATTTTATTTGGAATTAATATTTCTAAACAGGCAGGAAGTAAAGAATCAATAAAGTTTTTTTTAGATGAATACGCATATTCCCAATCTAAAAATTTTATAATTAACGGTAATGAAAAATCGAATGTGATTAGAAAATTATTAAACAGAGATTCTGTTACAGAAAATGAAATTAATACCATAATCCAAATTGCAACACCAAGTAATATTGAATATTTATTATCCGTTATTTCATCTTATAACAACTCTAAAATTAAATGCGATATACTTGAAGCTATAAAAAATAATTTTCCGGAAGATTGTTCAGTACTAACCGCATATGCAATTTCAATTCTTGAAATTGGCAGAACTGAGGAATCAATTACTTTCCTTGAAACATTGCTGGATAATAAAAACGTACAGCCATCTGTTCCGTTTTACCTGATTTCCATTTATATCAACCTTGGCAGAATTGATGAAATCCAACGTTTGATTGAATATTCTGAGAAAAAATTCAGTTCAATACCTGAAGCAAAAGCAGCAATAGATACTATAAAACACAAAATTAGTGGTTTATTGCAGACAGTATAAATACACATCTCGGCAATAATAATTCTAACCTCAAACACTAAACTTTTATTTGGTGCTTCCGATAATCTACATAGAGAATAAAATCTCTTAAATAAAAAAAATCAAACAAGGATGTTTGATTAAAAAACAATCTAACACAAAATATACATGGAGGTATATCATGGGTTTCTCAGTAAACACCAATCTTAGCGCTCTCAACGCTTACAATGCATTAGCAAAAGTTAATGCACAGACCGAAAAAGCTCAATTACGTCTCGCAACAATGAAGAGAATTAACTCTGTAGCAGACGATACATCAGGATTCAACGTTGGTAAAACACTTGAATCTTCGAACGGTGTTATGACCGCACAAATAGGTAACATTAGCTCTGCAAAGAACTATTTGTCAACTGCCGAAGCAGCTTTATTGCAGGTTGTAGATAAAATAAATGCAATTGCAGCAAAACAAGTTGATGCTTCTGATCCTTTAAAAGATACAGCAGCTATAGCAAATGATATCAGAACACTTGCCGGTGAAATTTCTTCTATTCTTTCAAACACCCAGATAGGTTCTACAAATATTCTTTCATCAGCTTCAGCTACAGCAGCTTTTAATGTTGGCACAACTGTAACATTAGACTTTGCCGGTGCAAGTTACTTAAATGCACATGATCCTTCTACAACTTTAGGAACAAGCGGTTTAACTTCAACAACTAATTCAACTGTTGTTGCAACTTCTCTTACAAACCTGACCGCTGACGTTAAATCAGCTCTCGGAAGAATTGGTAACCTTACTCAGACTCTTGATAGTAAGGAAGATTTCCTTACTTCAGCTATATCAAACAACAGAGCAGCTATAAGCAAGCTGTTTGATGCAGATATGGCTATGGAACAATTGAATGCTACCAAGGGGCAAATCGGTCAACAGATCGGTACATCAATGTTAGCTCAGCTTAACATAGCTCCTCAGAACATTCTGTCCCTGTTTCGTTAATGATGAGTTTCTAGATTTCACTCCCCCGGTTTACGCCGGGGGCTTTTTATTATCCTTTAATCTAGAGGAAGAATCTTAAATGCAAAATCCGTCTCTTGCTTACAAAAACCAAAATAGAACTAACCAGTACCTGGTTAATGAAGTGATGGAGGCTACACCTCAACAACTGCTGATAAAACTTTATGACATTGCAATCGTAAACTGTCAGAAACAGGATATGATCAAAACAAACAAAGCAATTCAGGAGCTATCTAATGCACTTAATTTTAATGATGAAGGTGCAAAGGAAGTTTCAATTGGTCTGTTAAGATTATATCAGTTTTGCCAGGACCAGATGCGCAAAAATAATTTTGACGTTGTAAAGAAAATTTTACTAGAGTTGAGGGATTCCTGGATAAACGCATTTAACAAATAACAGGGGAACTTATGGCAGTTGATTTGTTAACTACTTCAGGTATTAATTCTCTCATTAACTCTTATAAGCTAAGTGAGAGTTCCCGTTTGATTACGCCTATCAATACGAGAAAAACAAAGTATCAAAGCTTATCAACTGCCTATAGTAATCTTAGTTCTAAACTCGATGCGCTTAAATCTCTTTTAAATGAACTAAAAACAACCGGCTCAGGTTCAGCTTTTAGTTCCAAATCTGCTACTTCATCAAATACTAATTTTCTTACTGCAACAGCTTCTTCACTGGCGGGGCTCGGAAGTTATGATCTCCGAATCAGCCAGTTAGCCAAAAGCGATATTGCAATGTCTCACGAATTAACTTCATCAACAGTAAGCGCTCTTGATGGAGTTCATAGTTTTATGATCAAAACCGGTGATGGAAGTACCGGTGAATTTACCAGCACAATTGAAGTTGAGTTTGATTCGTCTGATCCGACACAGACTAACAAATCTGTAATGGAAAAAATTCGTGACGCAATAAACAGCGACAAAGCTGTAGTTAAATCAAATACTTTTTCCGGCGCTGCTGCTTATGCAGGCGGTCCCGGAACATTAAAATTAAATCTGAACGGAACTGAAACTGAAATATCATACAACGGCGGCGGAACATATGAAGAATTAATTGATGAATTAGTCACAAACATTTCAGCAAATACATCAGGTGTGGTTGCTGAAAAAGTTGTGGATTCACCGAATCCCGGTGATGTAAGTCTTAAACTTACTGTAACAGATTCATCAAAATATATTTCAATCTCACATTCAACCGGCGCTGATGTTGTAAGTGCTTTAAATATTGGTGTAACAAAAGAAAAAGGTGCTTCCGGAATTGCTACTGCAGCTTCTTTTTCACCCGATGCGACAACATCTCAGTTTTCGTTAACGGCTAAATCAACCGGACTTGATTTCCGTATTAAAGAATTGACAGACCTTAACGGCGGTTCAGCACTTAGTTTTCTTGGATTGAACCTGGGAACCTCAAGACCAGGTTTTGTTCAGTCAGCTAATCAGACTGATACTCCGGGTTTTATGTATTCAGATATCACTGCAGGGGGGAATCTTTTAAATTCCCGTGTAAATTTTAACGGACTGGATATCCAGAGAAATTCAAATACAATTAACGATCTTGTAAGCGGCGTTACTTTTTCGCTTAAATCAGTAATGCAGCCTACTGACACTACAGTAAATGTGGCTGTTGCTAATAATGTTCCGACAATAAAATCAAAGATTGAAGACTTTGTAACAAAGTTCAATGAAGTTTATTCTTACATAAAATCAAACAGTACGTCATCAAAAGATGGCCGAGGTTTTTTTGTCGGCGATTCAAGTGCAACATCACTACTAAATAGTTTTGCTTCAACCGCTTATACTC
>JAEXTA010000065.1 GCA_023453665.1 Bacteroidota bacterium
GGATTATACAGATCATTTGCGGATGATAATGTGCCTTCACCAATACTCAAAGATGGTTCGATAATGAGGTAGTCAGTTTTAAAACTGAATCCGACTTCAGGTCCCCAGTAAAACATTGAACCATACCCGTCTTCACGATAATATGCTTTTGAGCCGAGATGAATCACCGCAATGCCGCCAAGTGTTATCCAATCGTTTACCGAAACATTTACACGTGCACCGAAGCCGACAAACCTGTCATAGTTAAATCCTTTTCCGAATAAGAACTCTGCGGATAAAATATCCCAAATACTTTTATGCGGAATTTCCTGGGGTGGTAAAACAAGAATTGATTTATTCTCAGCAAGTGAATCATAAACTTCTGTTGATGAAATAAAATTTATTTCATCCCATTGTACTTCCCGGTTGCCAAGTTCTTCATTGTAAATGATGAATGATTCTTTATTGCCTGAGATTATTTCGCCTCTGATCTTAGCCCCGGATTTTAACCTTACAACAGTTGTATCGCCGCATTCTCCATAGACATCAGCCTGGACCAGAATGGTATATAAAAGAATAATTAAAGTTGACAGAAAGATTTTCTTAAAGGAAACAAGATTCATAAATCACCCGATGAAAAAATTATTGAAGTAACATAACTGATTAGAAATGAAAAAAACCGTTTTATTAAAACAGCACCCGGATCAATATCAAATTTTAAGAAGCCCAAACTCAAAACCCCTAAAAATTATTACCTGTAACTTAACGCTAATAAAAAAAGCAGTCAATCAATTAATTGATTAGGGAGTTTACGAAAAGACATACTGTATTGAATGATGTCCTGATTTTTACACGTAGTCATCCCGAACTTGTTGCGGGATTCATTAAACTAAAAAGATTCTGAAATAAATTCAGAATGACAATTCGATAGTTTATCAAAAAGTGAAGTTTGAACTCTCCCTGTGCTGACCATAGTTTTCATTTATAAAATCCAACAGTTGATTAATTCCCGCTGATAGTTGTATTTTGTCGTCGCCGGAAAACCGAACATAATTCCGGCTTCACCTCTATTGCTGATTCAAATAATATCTAAATAAAAATCATTAAGTGAATTGATGGAAAACAAAGGACTGCTTTTCATTCCTGACATAAGCGGGTTTACAAAGTTTGTAAATCAAACGGACATTGAACACAGCCGCATGATAATCCAGGAACTGCTTGAGTTATTAATAAACACAAATAAGATTGGACTCGAAATTTCTGAAATTGAAGGCGACGCGATTTTATTCTACAAATTTGGTGAAGCGCCTAAGCTTGAAGAAATCTATAAACAGGTTGAAGCAATGTTCCGTGAATTTCATAAACAACTTCTCAGGTATGATCAGCACAAATACTGCCAATGTAAAGCATGTAATACAATGGTCGGACTTTCACTCAAAGTGATTACGCACTACGGTGAATTTACAGGGTATAACGTAAAACAGTTCAGTAAACTTATCGGCAAGGATGTTATAGTCGCACACCAGTTATTAAAAAATGATATCGATCAGAATGAGTACTGGCTTGTCACTCAAAACCTGGTTTATGAAACTCCGCCCGAAGGATTTACTGACTGGATGAAATGGAACATAGGGGCAAAACAAACCGATTCAGGAGAAATACCTTTTCACTATACACAACTAAGCGAACTTAGAAATGAAATAGCACCCGAACCCAAAACTGAATATGGACTGACAGACAAAGTAAAAGCATTGTCCTTCACCAGAGAATATGATACGGACATAATCACACTATTCCACGCTGCGGGTGATTTTAATTACCGGAACAAATGGTTCGCAGGTGTAAGTTCAGTTGAAGTGCCGGATAAACATTTGCCAAGACTCGGAATGAAATGCAAATGTAAAATGGATCACGAACAGGAAGTTATTTATTCAAGCGGTTATAATTATGATGAAAAAAGAATAGAATTCAGTGAAACAAATGAGAAGAAAAATTTATCTGCAAATTATATTCTTGAAAAATTAACCGGAAGCAAAACCAGGCTTGTTGTTGATGTTTATATAAAAAATAAATTTACAGACAGGCTCTTCTTTAGTTTACTTAAGAAAAAAAGAACCGAATCGATTATCAATCAGTCTCTTGAAAACTTAGTAAGTTTTGTGAAAGAACTTAAAGTTCCGTCAGCAGTAAGCTAAAAAATTTATGCGCCTATTGTTTGAGTGCTTTTAATCCTGCGCTGACTTCTTCCCGCGAAAAATTTCCTTTTAATAAAATTTCATCACCTGTGTTTTCAAGTTTTGTATAGAAAGAAATTCCTGCGGTTAATATATCGGGAAAGCCGGATTCTTTGAGTCTGAACAATTCATTTTCAGCTTTGTCATATCTTTCCGCAATATCATAAAATCTGAAAAGCTCGAATCTTGTATCGGAAGATAATTCATGATTAACTATCTCCGCGGTTTCATGGATATCATCATAATAAACGCTTATATCAATCCCGTTGTCATCATTATTTATAATTCCGTAAAGAAATAATTCTAAGATTTTGTGATTATCCTGTTCTGCCTGCAGTTTCTTATTGCTCATTCTATCCAGTTCATATTTCTCTTTTAATAACTTTGCGGTAAACAGACTTTTGACTGCTGCGGTTTGTTTGTCCTTATTAATATTCAGCAGAGTAATAATATCCTGTGATGACAAAGAGCCGATCAATAGTGAATTGAGCCCAACGATATTATTGAAAGCATTCTCCAGATCAGTTTCCGCATCAGCAAGATTACCTGCCTTTTTGTTGAAAACTATTTTTGCGAGTACCTGAACAAGCTGTTCAATAAGCCGCATTATATAGTCGCTGCGTATCATTATTGTTTTAAATCTTTAATAATTGATTGGAGTCTTTTCTCTAATGTTGCTTCTCTTTTTGCGGAACAGATTTTAAGTGCGTATTCCTTCTTTCTCGTATAAGAAAGCGAGTTGAATTTTTCTAATATCAATTTATCTTTTTTGAGTACTTTAAGCAGTGCCTCTGGAATAACAACTGTTCTTTCAGAAACATCAACACTAAGTTTTACATTTACAGGATCACCAATCACCTTGCCGAGTTTATTTCTAATTTCTTTAGTAATTCCGATGATGTGACAATCCGTTCTCATCTTAACAAGTGAGCCGCGGTATTCAATGTCTTCAAAATAACATATTACTTTTACTCTGCCTTTGGTTTTGAATTCCTTAAACACATCAAATGGAAATTCAACATAAGCCCCGCCGCTGGGTCCTGCGGATTTTATGATTGCGGTGAAGTTGAATTTATTGTTATCCGGCATTGTTTGTTTTTCGATCACTTTAATTAGCTATTCTTTGCAATTGGCAAAGGTTGTGTTACGGTTTGGTTTTTATTAACTCATTTCGTTTTAGTTGTTGATGTCCTTCAAAAACCGTAAGCACGTCAATAGATTTTTTCTTGATAAGATATACGATACGATATTTCTTATATATGATTTCCCTTATCGTTTCTATTGATAATTCAGGAACGACTCTTCCGCGTTCCGGAAATTTCTCCAGACTTTCAGCCGTTGAAATTAGTTCATCTACAAAAATGTCAGCCATACCGGGATTGTCCTCAGCTATAAATGAATTAATCTCCTGTAATCTGACTAAAGCTTCCCGCGTCCAGAAAACCTTCATTTAATTTTTCCGGCAGCTTTTTTTAATTCACGTTTAATCTGAGAAGTGGTAAAAACATTTCCATTGTCCGAATCAGATAATCCGCGTGATATAGAATCAATGAAAAGTTTTGTTTGTCTTAGTTTATCAAACTCCTCCGGTGATATTAGCACACCCGCAGGTTTTCCGTTTTGTGTTATTATTAAGGAATTACGTTTTTTTTGTACTTCGCTTAGATATTTTGCCAAACCGGACTTAAACTGACCAACGGGAATTATATCATTTGAGATTGATATGTCTTTCATTTTACGTCTCCAAATTATGTCTTTATTCAGGTCTAAATATAGACCTATATCGGGATATCAACAAGGACAAAAATGGCAAACTATTTTTTATAAACATCCGTACTCAAATACTTCATACCGGAATCAACCATAAGTGTAACAACTGTTGATTCGGGACCAAGCTGTTCTGCGACTTTTATTGCCGCGACAATATTAGCTCCAGATGATGTACCCGCAAATAATCCCTCTTCCCTTGCCAAACGTCTTGCCATTTCTTTTGCGTCTTCGGTTTTAACAGGAATAACTTCATCGACAAGATCGGGTTTCCATAACGGCGGAGTATAACCAATTCCCACCCCTTCAATTTTATGCGGACCGGGTTGACCTCCGGATAACACCGCAGATTCTCCCGGCTCAACAACTATAGTTTTTATTTTTGAATTGTACTGTTTAAGAATAGTCGCAACACCCCGGGATGATGCCGCTGTTCCTGCCGCCTGAACAAACGCATTAACCTTTCCGGTTGTCTGTTGCCAGATTTCTTCAGCTAACGGAAAGTAACCGCTTATACTGTCTTCATTGTATAGTTGATTTGTCCAGTATGTGTCGGGTTGTTTGCTGACTTCTTTTGCGGCTTCTATCATATCAAGAATTAATTTCTTAGTTGTAAGTCCGCCTTCACTTGGTATCATTGTAAGCTCTGCGCCGAATGCTTTCATCTGGTTAAGTTTATCCTGGCTGAATGCATCTGATGTAATAATTTTGAGTTTGTAACCTTTAGCAACGCAGATCAAAGCAAGTGATATCCCGGTACTGCCTCCGGTATATTCGACAATCGTATGACCGGGTTTTAACCGACCATCCTCTTCAGCACGCTGTATCATTGCCTGTGCTGCGCGGTCTTTCATACTGCCGGTGGGATTTTCCCATTCAAGTTTAACAAAAATTTTTGCACATCCCTTCGGAACAACTTTGTTAAGCTGAACGAGTGATGTATTGCCGATTGCTTGAAGGATGTTGGTTTTAATTTTCATTACTGTTCTCCAAGTCCAAACATAAACTCAAAAATAAAATGTGAGTTGTTTACAAATCATCAAAGTACTTGAATTGAATTTTGTAATCTTCCCATAGAGGATGATTTTTATATTCGTTTTTATTATGGGCTATTTCTCTTATCAGTGAAACTAATTCTTCAAGATCAGATAATTGTTCTTTGTATTCCATAGTAGTTGATCTGAAAAAAATTACAGTGTTGTCTTTATCGTCAGTAACTATTCTTATATAAGCCGGGAAACAATTAGGACGATAAGTTAATCCGTCGTGCTCCTCCGGCAAAATTTCTGCAAAATTAAAAAACAAGATACTGTCTGCTTTAGCTAAAATAGATTTCTGTTCCTCTTGTGTAAACCAGATTGGAATTAAAACTGTGTCTGGAACAAACGATGTGATAAATTGTTTATTAAATGTATCGATTCTCTGACAGCCATATCCTAATAGTACTTTAACAAATTGTACGTCCGGCTCAACTTTCTTGCTGGCTGAACATCCCGAGATAATAATAGCGATAATAACTATGTAAAATTTCATCCTGTTAATACTTCTATTTTCTCATTAAAGTCTAATAAATATTTTTGCACATCCTTTCGGAACAACTTTGTTCAGTTGCACGAGTGATGTATTGCCGATTGCTTGAAGGATGTTGGAATAATTATTCATAAAATTTAGTCGGATAAATTTTTAATTAAATTGAAAACTAAATAGCTTTGTTTAATCTAGCCCAATCGATAAAAATTTTTAATAAGTTATTTAGTTGGTTAGATCCGCCGTGACCCACAAATTTTTTCTTTTCAACTGTGCAATGAATCCATTCAAACTCAGAATCAAGATTTTTTATTTCTTCAAATTTGCATTCTTCCAGTTTCGTGCCTTCTAAATCTATTTTAACACTCCAGCCAGGATTATCTAAAGTCCCTATGTTAATGCCGAATTGGTGTTCCCAATCACCATTACAATTTGAGTAATACCAATTTTCAATTTCTTTAATCACTAAATTTTCCTTTTCCAAAATTATATAAAAACTCCCGGAAAAATTTTTATTAAAACTTCGCCGGGAGAATTTAGTTTGAAATTTATTTCATTAGTATCAGTTTCTTTACATCAGAAAATTTCTTTGTGTTTCCTGCGGCACTTAAACGATAGAAATATACTCCGCTCGATAGATTACTTCCTTCAAAAATAATAGTGTATGTACCTGCTTTTTGATATTCATTTCTGATAACGAAAACTTCTTTACCAAGAATATCAAAAACTCTCAGATCAACAAATGCGTCTTCAGGTATAAGATAACTAATTGTTGTCGACGGGTTAAACGGATTAGGATAATTCTGAAGTAATGAATAATCATCAGGTAAAGCGTCAAAATAAATCTCAACAATTTCAGAAAAATCATAACTGCCGTCGAAATCAATCTGCTTCAGCCGGTAATAAATTTTTCCTTTATAATTTAACTCAGACAGATCATCAACGTACGAATACCGCCTGGTTTCAGTTGTACTGCCGTATCCGGGGATATGTGCTATAGTTGTCCATTCGGCATCTCCGAATTTTCTTTGAATTTCAAATCCGAGGTTGTTTGTTTCGCTTGCTGTTTCCCAAACAAGCTCAACAGTTTTACCTGTCAATGTAGCAGAGAAGGCTACAAGCTCAACCGGGATCTGTGCGACAAATATCGTGAACGGACTTAGTACGCCATACTTTATGCTCAACCAGATGATCTGGTTCTTTAAAGCGATTGCCTGTGGTGTGTTCGGGTTTAGACTGTAATATGTCACGAGTAAGTTTTCGATTTTCTTCTTCGCCCATACTTTCGGAATAAACTGATAGTCAGCAACAGATGTATCAACAAGTTCAAGCTGGTAATTGTATTGAACAGGCTGACCATATCTAGTTCCGCTGAAAGTTAAAGATACGGGAGGAGCTTCATTATATCTTCCCGAGGCAAGCATTTGCTGACCGATATATAAGTTTGGCATTGGATCAGGATAAACTTCATACAAAACATTTGGTGTAAAGGACATTTGTGTATTTAACAAAACAGGATTCCTGATTTTCAAATAGAATTCTGTTATTCTTGATTCAAGCTGATCATTCCCGAGAAACTCAGCAAGTCCGTTATTGTTGGCGGCAAGCAATGTCAGCAGTTGAACATTAACATCGCTGCCGATGCCGAAAGTATTTAGCATGATAGTGGCTTCCAACTGTGTAACCAATGAATCCACATAATTAAGAATCTGCTGGGTGTTGGTTAAACCGGTTGTAGCCTGTCCATCAGTTAAAAAGATAATGATATTCGCAGTGCTGTCATTTGAAGTTACAAATTGTGGAAGCGCAGTACCGAACGCACCGGAGATATTTGTGTTTCCGCTTGCAACAAATGCCGATATATAACTCAGAGCGGCTGTTTCATTGGCAGGTGTATAATCAACATGTGACGGTCTGAATGATGAAACAGTTGTTGCAAAATCTATTATGTTAAATTTATCCCCGGTGTTCAAATGTTGTACAATAAACGAAGCGGCATTTTTTGCCTGGATGATTTTTGTTCCAGACATACTTCCAGAGCGATCAACAATAAGAGTAAACACTTTATTAATAACCTGTGCAGAAGGTTCAGGCTCTACAATAAAAATAAAATATCCACCTGAAATTGTGTCTGCTATACTTGCAGAATCATCAAGGAATGTACTGAACGAATAAAGCCCAAGTTCACTCAGGCTAAGGCTGTAAACAATTTTATAATTTGAATCAGCGATAGCCTGCGAAAGGTCTATGTGAACTTCAGCAGTATCGCCATTATTAGATATCACCGAAGATGGATGACTTGTACATTTTATAGAGTCAATTGTTCTTTCCGATACAAGAACAAAATCTAATTTCTGTTCCATCACCGGTTGAGATTGTATTAATGTATACCTGTTTGGGTAATTGAACATGACATTACCGAAAGAATAAGGGAGGAGCTGCACATAACTTAATTCAACTATTAAAGTTGAATCAGCCAGTAATTGTTGCGGTATAGAAAAATATAAAGGTGTAGCGCCGAGATATTGTACAAGTGATGCGTGCGGCTGAGGTCCTGAACCACCACCTCCGCCGGTTGTATCATTTCCGGTAGGAGCTATCAGTGCTTCGCGCCAGATACCATTAATCTTCCAACGTAAATTTGTTGCACTCGCTCCATCAGGAAGCGGAAAGGCATATTGAACCGTTGTATCCATCTCAAGATTATTAAAAAATTCCTGGGTGGTTGTAACAATTGAAACCTGGTTTTCAACATATACAGAAACATGAGTGTTGACCAATTGTAAATATAGCGGCTGACTTTTGTTTACTATACCTACACCATTTGAAAAGAGAGTTGACCCAAATAACAAAAGAAATGAGATGACAAATAATTTTTTCATGATAACCCCGCTGATTATTAATGAACTCTGCAAATAAATTTGAATTTTCTTTATTCATTAGCAAGATGAAAGCAGAATTTATTTTTAGTGATAATTAGGCAGAGTTGTTAATTGTAAAATGTTGCCCATTGATAAAACTTTAAGATTAAGCGGATTATTTTTGAATTAACTTCACCAACTCACTTATCCTTGCAAGATGATGATCATCATGCTCGGCGACAAATAAAAATAAATCCATTGTACGCATTGGTGTTTTTAATCTTGGATGAAGCGCGGAACGGAATACAAGTTCATCGTCAACGCCTTCAAGCATTGATAAAGTTTTATGTCTTATGTTCCTGAAATCTTTTAACAGCTTCTTAACAGGAACTTCATTGTGATTTGCGTTGTGTGTTTTTGTATTCTGAAGATCTGCCGCGGATAATTCCTGTTTACCCGCTATAAGTTCTTCGAGCCGCATTTGCCACAACGATTCAAGATCAGTTAAGTGTCCTATGTTTTCTTTTATTGACCAGCTTCCATCAACTTTTGCTGTTAGTATTTCTGGGGGAATAGATTTGAGTTTTTCTTCAAGTCTAACCGGTGTTCCCCAAAGCCGTTCGATAATAGACGGAAAAATATTTTGTGTTGAAGTGAAGTTAAATTTTCTCTCGAACCATTTGGTTTGAGACATTGGTTGCCTTAAATATGTAAAAATGACTATTGGGTGTTTATAAACTCCAGCTAAATCCAATTCCGAGTTTAATAATAGATTTTAAACTAGTTTCACTTCGCAATGAGGAATCAGTTAAATACGATTTATATCCTATTTGTGATTCTGTTATTGGAATTGAATAGAGCAGTTCTATAATTATTGTTTCATTCACGTTGAAACCAACACCTGTTCCAAGCAAGCTGATTCCTTTTGATGTCGTGCCTCCGCTGAATGAACTATGAGAGTTGTTTGAATGATAATTATAAAACGCGATTAAATTAATAAACTTATATATTTTATATTTTGAAAATATTCCGGCTTCAATACCGGAGTAATCATCGTAACCCAGATAACCCGATTTAACCCCGAGCAGTATTTCATCTGTAATATCAAAATCTAGTTTAATATAGAGACTGGTCGGCAGATAGGCTCCATGAACTGATGATTGATTGGATACAGTAATGTTGGTAATTCTATGTACTAATTCTGTGTTTGTATAATATTGAGTTGACTCAACCTGAAATCCTAATTTCAGATTTTGAGCAGCCAACTCTCCGTAAGTAAAAATAGAGAAGAGAAACAATGGCACTAAATATTTTTGTCTCATCTGTTTTGCTTTCAAGAATCTCAAAAAAATATTTTGAGTTGAAGTGAAGTTAAACTTTCTTTCGAACCATTTGGTTTGGTGCATAATTATTTCCCAATAATATGATTTCTGAAATTATAATTTATATGAAAGTTTGAAACAATATTAATCTAAAAAATAGTGACCTTGAATAAGTTGAAAATCTATGATGTACATTTTATCGCTTTCCAGCATTACATTATTTAATCGTACGTCTTCATATCCAATACATTTTACTTCAATATTATATACACCTGGGGTAATATTTAGTATTACATAATTGCCTTTTTCATCTACTGAACCGCTAAATGAATATCCACCGACGGTGACAACCCCACTAACCAGAGGACTTTTATCTTCTTGATCAATAACTCGTCCAACCAATACAGCGTAGTTTTTGCTGTTTGCACCCCGATACGGACCTTCATAAATGCGTGTCACAGTAGATGGTGAACTGCAGTGAATGGAAATTATTGAAAACAATAGAACAACAAAAAAAAAATTGTTTTTAAGTTTAACCAACATGATTAATCCTCCATAATTTTATCTATTTCGTCGGTTCCCAAATATATTCTCCACTATGATTTATATATCCGAACTTTCCATCAACTTTTACCAAAGCAAGACCGTTACTGAATCCATAAGCATAATCATAAATCGGCTCAATGATAAACTGCCCGGCAGCATTTATAAATCCCCATTTGCCGTTATCTTTAATTGCGGCAAAACCCTCACTGAATCCGGACACTTCATCAAATTGCGGTTCAAGTACAAACTTACCTTGTGTGTTAATGAATCCCCATTTACCTGATTGCTTTACAAGTGCAAGATCATCATTGA
This sequence comes from Bacteroidota bacterium, assembly GCA_023453665.1. Lineage (GTDB taxonomy): Bacteria > Bacteroidota > Ignavibacteria > Ignavibacteriales > Ignavibacteriaceae. The sequence continues at coordinate 10,549 of JAEXTA010000065.1, forward strand.
ACGGGAATGCTGCTTCATAAACTGTGGGGATAATAATCGAATCGTTTGTATCAACATATCCCCAGCTTCCGTTTAATTTTACGGGCGCAAGTGAGTTTGAAAAATGTTTGACTGCTTCAAATCTTGGTTTAACTACTATTTTTCCTTTTTTATCAATGAACCCTCTCCTGCCTTTAAGAGTTATGTTTGCATAACCTTCACAAAAATTTCCGGCATTTTCAAACTGAAGCGGGATAACCATTTCCCCATCACGATTTATATAACCGTACTTATCAGACACAACAAGGAATAAGAATTTTTCAATCACTTCAACCCATGCAAGTCCTTCAGAAAAGTCACCGGCATTGTCATACTCAGCCTGAATAACAGGATTGAAAGATGTGTCGATAAATCCCCAGAGAGAATTTGTAAAAACACCTTTACCATTTTTCAGCACGCGGGCTCTTTCATCATAAAACAAACCGGCTTCACTAAAACCGGAAAGGAATCCGGTTATACTTGTAAACTCACCTTTGGTATTGATGTAACCGTTATCCTCAACTATTGGTGCTTTTTTGTTTACACCGGAATCTATCTCTCCAATTTTTACATACGCAATTCCGCTGTTAAAGTTTGAAGCTTGTAAATACTGGGGTTCGATTACAATTGTCCCGGTTTCATTTATATATCCCCATTTGCCGTTTTGAACAACAGGAAAAAGTTTTTCCTGGCTGATGGCAAGTGAACTAAATTCTAAAAAAAATATTAAAAAAAGGAGAGAAAAAATTTTATTCATTTGAACATCCCTTCATAGCCCGATGCAATGCCTATCAACAGTACCATTATGTATGTATTCCCCAATGAGTAATTATTTAAATGTGCGTTTCCAAATTACTTAAAACACTTTTAATTAGCGCGATAACAATTAAACTTAACCCGGAACCCAGCCAACACCTACATTCCAGAAAACAGTTTCATTTCTCTTGCTTTCTTTTTTTGATCGATTCTAAAATTCTCATTGCGTATTCGCAAAATTTGCTAGCATAATCCTTAGCTAATACACTTAGCACAGGGATAGCTTCATCGGGGTAATACGAAGTTATATTGAAAAGAGCCTTCCAGATTAATTCATCATTCTTTTCCTGTGTTTCAAAAGGAGCTATCTCACCTTTAATTATCTTGATTAAAAAATCTGCCCCCGAAGCTCTTAACGCAATGTCATCATACCTTGCTACCTCAGCATCTTCTAAATTAATCTTTGCTTTACCGATATTTGATGTAACTATATCGGTGTTAAAAAATCTATATCGCGCATCATATTCTTCCCCGTCATTCAAAATTAATGGTTCTATTAAAGTAAATTCATGGGGACGTATTCCATAGCTATACAAAAAGGGTCGGCACGAACTGAAATGAAAATAAGACTCACTTCTCCTCCATATACTGTCTGAATCTTTGAACTCCTGTTGAAGTAATTCCATCTTTTGACTATCGTATTCAAAACTTTGTGCGGTGTTATTAACTATATAAATCGGAATTAGGTTGTTTGATATATTTTCATAATCAGCATGCAAGTACATAATATCTTTGTAAATGGGTATATGCGCAGGAAGTTCACTTATCGGTTTTGAATCCCAATACTTAGTTTCATCAAATTTAGGAGAGGTTATATAAACCGTATCGGTTGAATACTCCTGGCAATAAATCAGAACAGGAAAAAACAGACCTATAATTATTCCAAAGCAAAAATGTGATGATTTTATTTTGGTCTTCATAATTTTATTTCCATTAAAAGTAGTTGATCTCAGATAGGTTGCGACAGGGGCAGGGGGTATTTAATAAAATACGATATGGAGCAATATTCATTTTGCAGCAGCCCATTAAATTTCCCGCTAAATATTTAACACCAACTTAGGCGAAACAAATTTTTAAGTCAAACTAAAAATGTGTTTCATATATATTCTTCCTTCTTAATACATGGTTGGTAATACGTATTGAAGTTTCAACTCTACAGGTTACTTAATTAAAACTAATTTCTTTGTATCTGTAAAATCTCCTGCTTGCATTTTATAAAAATATATACCACTTGAAAGATTACTTCCATCAAACTCAACCTCATAATTTCCAATTGTTTTTTGTTCATTAACCAGGGTCGCGATTTCTTTACCAATCAAATCATAAACTTTAATTATAACGAAATTTGTTTGTGGAATTGAATAACTGATTTTTGTTTTAGGATTAAATGGATTTGGATAATTTTGAGAAAGTTTAAAACTATTGATAGATTTTATTTGATCAACGGCAGACGTTACTGCAGTATCCCCATAAATAATTCCATTAATTATAGCGCCTCTAATTTTCTCCAATACTGTATCTCTTTGATCCCAGTCGGTATGCGAGAAGTGAATTTCAGCAATTCCAAAATTATATGCTGTTACATAAGATATCTTCCAAACATCCCCATGAATCGGCCAATCAATAATTGTTTCTTGTGCTGCCCTATTTTGTATATTTAAAAAATCCAGATCAAATAATTTTACTGTCACATAATAATTCATGGGACCCCCATGCCATGTTGTATCATTATGTATTATCGCGTCATACTTAACTTCCTGAATATCAACAAAATATTGGGGATTATAAATGTAAAATTTATTTGAATCAGCACTCCAGTATTCGTCATGTACTGTTGAATTGTCAGATACTCTAACCTTATAACAATTAACGGTGCCATATTGTATGCTTGTGAAAATTGTATCTTTTAGCACCTCATATTCTTTTAAATGATTGGTTGAATCTTGCCATGTTATTTTAGTGGTATTAAATATCCACTTGTTACCAACAGCTAACGGAACTACCTCCTGAGAATATGCCTGTGAAATCGTCAGAGTTGCAAATATAAAAACTAGCTTTAGGTTCATAGTTAAATCCTCAAAAAATCATTTCAAAAACTTATTTATTCTTCTTTATCTGATAATAAACGAAAATCCTTTTAATCAAATCTACATCGAGGCTATTGCAAGACAAATAAAAACTGAAACAAAAGCATTGAGGCGTCAAACAGCATAGCCACTGTATGTAACTATTTGGAGGACTATATGATAAGTAATAACCTGCCACGAATTTTCCCGCTAAATATTTAACATCAACTTAGGCTAAACAAATTTTTAAGTCAAACTAAAAATGTATGTGGTATGTTGTAAGTAGTTTGTTGCTAAAAAAAACAAATTGTTTTATCCGGGATCCGGTATCCAACAACCAGTATCCAGCATCCTGAGACAAGCATCAGCCCCCGAAGCAATTACTAATCGCATCAACAAGATTTTCAACGGCGATTATTTTTATATCATTCTTCTTCAACCCCGCCACATTATTCTGCGGAATAATTATCCGCTTAAACCCAAGCTTCGCCGCTTCCTGAATTCGCTTTTCGATGTTGCTTACGCTGCGTACTTCTCCGCCCAATCCAACTTCACCAATAACGACTGTGTTATTATCCGCAACTTTATCCAAAAGATTAGAAGCGATACTGCAGCAAACAGCAAGATCAATCGCAGGTTCAAAAATCTTTACTCCGCCAGCCATATTGAGAAAAACATTATTTGCAGATAACCGGTAACCGCATCTCTTCTCAAGTACGGCAAGTAGAATTGATAGTCTTCTGTAATCAAATCCCGTTGCAACTCTTTGCGGGTTTCCAAAGTTTGAAGGCGTAACAAGTGCCTGCACTTCAAGCAGTATCGGTCGTGTGCCTTCCATACTTGCGGTTATAACCGAGCCGGATGTATTGCGGTCACGTTCGCTTAAAAATAATTCGCTTGGATTTGTTACTTCTCTCAATCCGTTTTCACGCATCTCAAACACGCCAATTTCATTTGTACTGCCGAACCTGTTTTTCTGTGCGCGCAAAATTCTGAATGAGTGATGTGACTCACCTTCAAACTGAATCACCGCATCAACAATGTGTTCAAGAATTTTTGGTCCCGCGATTGTTCCTTCTTTTGTAACGTGCCCGATGATGATAACGGAAAATCCTTTCTTCTTTGCTTCTTCCATAAACAATGAAGTTGATTCGCGTATTTGTGTAATTGTTCCGGCAGAGTTCTGCATATCGCTTCTCTGCATCGTCTGTATTGAATCAACGATTACTACGGCAGGTTCAATTTCATTTATTGCAGAGATGATAGGATTAAGATCAGTCTCGGCAATTATATAAATATCATCCGAAGTAATTTTTAATCTTGATGAGCGAAGTTTAATCTGCTTTAAAGATTCTTCGCCTGTTACATATAGGACTTTGTTCTTAATTGTCGCGGCAGTCTGTAATGCGAGTGTTGATTTACCGATTCCGGGATCACCAGCAAGAAGTATAACCGAGCCGGGCATAATACCACCGCCGAGTACGCGGTCAAATTCGTTGATACCTGTTTTTATTCTGTCTTCTTCAGCGGCGGAGATTTCATTTATCTTCTTAGCTGTGAATGGAGATTTTGTTCTCGCAGACTTGTTCTTTGCTGGTTCAATTATTTCTTCGGTGAAAGAATTCCATGAATCACATTCAGGACATTTACCAATCCACCGCAGCGATTCATATCCGCAGTTAGAACAGATATATTTTATTTTTGGTTTAGCCATGATTGGTTATTGACTTAAATAATTCTCTGTGCCTCTGTGGTAAAAAAAGATAACCACAGAGACACGGAGTCACAGAGATCAATTATAGAAATTTTTTCACAATCTCTTCAACACTTGATAATGCTGATGATATTTGTTCTACATCCTTACCGCCGGCAGTTGCAAGATGCGGTCGTCCGCCGCCCCCGCCGCCGACAAGTTTTGCAAGTTCACCGACAATTTTTCCGGCACTGAGTTTTTTTTCTTTTATAAGGTCATCACTTACAACACAAACTATTCCGGCTTTGCCCTCTGGTTCGGCAAACAAAACACCGACACCGCTTTTAATACGGTTGCGCAATTCATCACCGAATGATTTCAATTCATCCATCGTATCAGCGTTTATCTTTCCTTTATAAACTTTGATCGAATCAACTTCAGAAAATTTTGAAAGCACGGGCTCAACCTGGTTGAGCTTCCCGGCCATCTTAAGTTCGGAGATTTCTTTCTCAAGTTTTTTCCTTGCATCGGTTAATTCTGCAATCTTTTCTTCGGAGTTTTTAAGAAGATTAAGTTGAGAGAAAATATACTGCTCAACACCAAGTCCTGTTACGGCTTCAATTCTTCTTACGCCGCTCGCGATTGATGATTCACTAACGATTTTAAACAAACCGATCTGTGAAGAATTTTTTACGTGAGTTCCGCCGCAGAATTCCATACTGAAATCACCAAACTGAACAACATTAACTTTATCACCGTACTTATCACCGAAGAACATTAACGCGCCCATCTTCTTTGCGGTATCAAATGGGATATTGCGGTGATGCTGTAGTTCAATATTATTTCGCAGTTCTTCATTTACAAGTGCTTCAATATCTCTGATTTCAATTTCGCTTAACTTTGAAAAGTGAGTGAAGTCGAAACGAAGTCTGTCCGGACCAACATACGACCCAGCCTGGTGAACGTGTGTTCCAAGAATTTTTCTTAAAGCAGCATGAAGAAAATGAGTCGCGGTATGATTACGCATTATATCCCATCTTCGTTTTTCATCAACCAGAGCAAGTACAGAATCGCCCGGCTTTATAAGACTGTTCTGTTCGTTATCTATAACGTGAATGGTTTTATTGTCAGTCTTTGTAACATCAACAACAGGCAGAGAATTTGAATGAACCGAAATTACACCAAGATCATCGATCTGTCCGCCGGCTTCAACATAAAAGGGAGTTTTGTCTAGAATGATAAGATCTTTCCCGTTATCTTTTTTATGACCGATAATTTTTGATGATGATTTTAATTCATCATAACCCGTGAAAACAGAGTGTGTGTCTTTCTCAAATGTAAAATCATTTAGGTTATCAAGATTGATATTGACCGAAGCAAATTTTTCTTTAGAAGCATCGCGTCCGCGTTGTTTTTGTTCTTCCATTAATTTATTGAAGCCGTCTTCATCAATAGTAAAACCTTTTTCACGAGCCATTACATTTGTAAGATCAACAGGGAAACCGAATGTATCGTAAAGTTTAAAAACATCATTTCCGGAAATTACTTTTGAGCCTTTCATATTCTGAACAACAGAATCAAAAAGCTCAATACCTCTGTCGAGAGTAACATTAAAACTTTCCTCTTCAGCTTTAATAACTTTCTCAACATACTTCTGCTTTTCTGCGAGTTCAGGAAAAACATTTCCCATATTCTTAACAAGTGTATAAACAAGTTTATTAAGAAATGGTTTGTTCAGATTTAATTTTCTCCCGTAGCGAGCGGCTCTTCTTAAAATTCTGCGAAGCACATATCCGCGACCATCATTGCCGGGAACAGCGCCATCAGCAATTGCAAATGATAATGTTCTTATGTGATCTGCAATAACACGCATTGCAATTTTATCTTCTTCTTTTTCATAAGCGGTGTTAGAGATTTTTGAAATCTCATTTATCATCGGCATAAAAACATCAGTGTCATAGTTAGAACTTTTTTTCTGAAGTACAGCGCACACTCTTTCAAAGCCCATTCCCGTATCAACATGTTTTGCGGGAAGGTCATGAAGTTTTCCGTTTTCATCTCGGTTATACTGAATGAAAACCAGGTTCCATATTTCAATACATTCAGGAACCCCGGCGTTTACATATTTAGGATTATCATAATCATCACTGAGATTTATGTGAATCTCCGAGCAGGGACCGCACGGACCCGTTTCACCCATCTCCCAGAAATTATCTTTCTCATCAAAACGTAAAATGTGATTTGGATTTATATCGGTTTTCTTTTTCCATAACTCAAATGCTTCGTCATCTGTTCTGTAAACTGTTGCCCAGATTCTTTCCTTTGGAAGTTTCCATACGTCTGTGAGTAATTCCCATGCCCATTCAATTGCTTCCGATTTATAATAATCACCGAATGACCAGTTGCCGAGCATTTCAAAAAATGTGTGGTGATATGTATCGTGACCGACTTCTTCTAGGTCGTTGTGTTTGCCGCTGACACGGATACATTTTTGTGTGTCCGCTGCGCGCTTGTATTCGCGGGTTCCTTTGCCGAGGAATACATCTTTGAACTGGTTCATTCCTGCATTGGTAAATAATAATGTCGGGTCATCGAATGGAACTACCGGTGAACTGGGTACGATTCTATGTTCTTTTGATTTGAAAAAATCTAAAAATTGCTGCCTTATTTCTGTTGATGTCATTGTATTCTTGTTGTTAAAAATTGTGCAGCAAAGATAATAAATATAGGTTTAAGCGGGAAGGAGAGGTGATTGGGAAAACAAGCAAAGAAGAGATGACTAACCGAACGTTACCTTTTCACAACAAAGGCGGACAATCCCATGCCCCTTCCTGGCAGGTCGTGCGATAATAAAAACATGGGGTGTAGCCGCAAGCTTCAGCTTGTGGGATTATGGAGTTCACGCATGCTGAAGCCTGCGCCTACCGATTGCTTTTAATTTAAATTGACGGGTAACGTGTTATCAATTCGTAACTATTTTTTTCTCAAGCAGTTCAATCTTCTTTTCAACATCTGCCTTTTCTTTTTCACTTAATGTTAATTTGGAAATAGAAATATATTCACCATAAGCTTCTTCATTCAATCCTTTGTTATAAAGAATATCGGCAAAGAAAATTCTGTAAGACGGAAATTCTTTTACAGAAGGATATTTCCTGTAAGTTTCTTTAGCAGCTATAACAGCTGATTCATTAAACCCGTTTTCAGATAATTGTTTTGCACCGTTCAATCGTTTTATACCATAATCATAATTATCAAAGGCATTGTTCTTTTTACCGTTTTCATTTGTTCCATAAACAGCAGTGTCGTGCGATTTACTTTTATCTTTTTTTCTTGGCGCATTAAGCATGTCTTCCATTGCTAATGCAAGAAGCAGTTCTTCCGTCGTCATCTTTTTAATGTCAGAAACCAACACAGCGGAAGATTCTTTCAACATGAAAAGGGAATTGCCGTTTGATATTCTAACCGAAGAATTTTTTTCTGTCATAAGCATTGAAGTTGGATTGATGTTTTCACCTGATCTGACTTCAATCCAGTTTTCCTCACCTGCCGCCAACTGTTTAACTGTGCCGTTTATCTTTTCAACCTTGAACGATTGTGCATTCAATACAACCACACTTATTAATAACAGTAATAATGTTTTCATATTAACCTCTTAGTACTTTAGTAAACATCGATAATTTCTACTTTATTTATTGCGAGTCCGTAAGAATCAATTGCTTCGGAATAAAATTTAGATGAACCGATTCTCCACGCATTTTCAAAATCAGTTAACGAAGTTGTCTCAACGGGTATCCATACTTCATCACCGCCTTTTTCATTTTTGCGGACAAATATTTTTCTGTCATTCGCTGTAATTATACCGGCTTCAGCGGGTGATAATTCAGTGTTAACCAAAAGATTCACATGCCTGATGCCTTCGACTTCTTTGTAGTCAACCAATGCAGTCTCAATTCCAACACTCTCAAGAAATGAACTGAAGCAGACACTCAGATCATCACAGTCTCCGCCTTTTAATTCCTTTGTCTGATGCGGGAACTGAACATGTTCAGAAGATGCGCGGGGATCAGATATGTAAACAAGATCACTTACAAATTCATTAAACAGAATTTTTGTTTTGTAATACTTCAGTAAAGTTGATGCTGAAGTATCAAGCTGTGATTTATACTTACTCAAAATATTTTTTGAATAGTTCATTGAATACGTAATATCTTTTTTTATAAAGTAACGCAGATTTTTTACATTCCCATCCCACGCATTAACTCCGTTTACAAGCAAAGGTTTTTGAATATGATCGTCGGTGTTTTCACTTTCAGTTATCAGATAAAAATCAGCGGATGAAATTTCTGAACGCTCTTTGTTGTAAGAATCACCTATCAATGCGTAAAATTTTATTTCAACTGTATCAAGCGGCGGAATAGTTACTGAAGGAGACTGAAATTTTTCCTGGTTAATTCCATCGATTTTACAAGCCGGCTTGACTAAAAGCGGTTTGTCGGTGAGATTTACAACCGTACCGACAGCTATCGGCGAATCAATATACTCATCAGACAGGGTTGGATATATTTCATTGACCAATTTTAAATCAAGCAGCTCGGCTTTCTTTTCTATAAGTGTATTAAGGGTAAGTGAAAAAGTTAGAACAGCTTTATCAAAACTATAGCGGTTATTAAGAACATTGTTTATACCTTCTTCCCTGAAAGTATTGTAAGATGAAATTCCGGTTCGTTCCGAAAAATATTTTACTCCGGATAATGTAACACCCCATAAGTTTGTCGAGTATGATACAGCAGGAAGAATTCCTGCAACAAATGGCTGTTGATGTTTGTTGTGAAAAGCACTTATTCCAAAACCAAAATTTCCTCTGGATGACTCCAGGAAATAATTTAATCCCGCAAGAAATGAATTATCACTTTCGTATAACAGATTAATTGAAATAGTTTTTAGCGGCGACAGAGATAATGCCGCGAGAAATCCTCGTTTGGATTTGAACTCATACTCAACTGCTGATTCACTATTGTGTGATGCACCAAAGTTCAAAAGATTAATTGATGCTGCTGAAACAGCAACATAATCGGAAATAAAATAATTAAACCCGAGATCAGCCTTCCAGAAATTTCTTTTTGAACTTTCAGAATCACGAACAATATACAGGGTATCTGAAAAAACCGGGACTAAAAACTCCTGGCTGAAATCTTCCTCAAACATCCTTAATGAAAAACCCGCAGAAATCTTTGGTGAAAACAGGTATGAATAACCAAATCCAAATAGTTCCCTGTAGATAAAATTAGAACTAAGTGATTGAACTGTTGAATCTTCAAAAACTATTGATTCACCGGAATTAAAAACAAATTCTTTCTGGTAACCGGGAGTGTATCTTGCTGAAAAAGAATGTTCATCAATTTTTTTTGAAAGTGAAATCAGATAAATATTTGAAGAAAGTTCATCAGAAAATTCACCGCCATAACTTACGCTTAATCCCCAGTCTTTTAAGGGGTAGTAGTTTCCTGTATTGCCTTCAAAGCCGTTAAGGAAAGTGTTAGATGATGATGAAACACCCCAGAACCCGGTTAAACCAACAGATGATTGAGCATATATATTTAATATGATCATTAGTGAAAATCCCTGTATTAAAAAAATTTTTTTTATCAAGGAATCTCAACTGCTATACTGTGAATACTTTGTGAACGGACAAATAACTGGTTTCCATTTGTTTCATGATAGCCCTCATACTTCCTTATAAGAGAGATAACAAGGTTATTAAACCTGTCCGGTGGAATTGAATTTATTAATCCGGGAGGAATTACAAGACTGCCGTCATCAGGAGTTTTAATCCTGTAAAGAGGTATAGTCGAATTCAGATTTCTTCGCTTCGCACCAATAACTATTTCAATATTTCCTTCGCTAAAATGGTTCCACGTAAGAGAAGCATGTAACCTGTTATTAACAATATTCCGGCTTATACTTAATGTTCCGGTAATTTCATGTGGAGTTGGAATTCCAAACGTCACATTGTTACCTAAAAACGGATCCAGTGAAAAACTAATTGAAGAATTATAAATAAAATCAAAAGGATCGGAATGATTTCCGCGGCCCTTATATAATAGATGCTGAAAACCAAGTGTTGTATCCCGCACACCATTTCTGTCTTTGAATCTAACTTTGAAAGGAACCAGGTTTGCGTTCACATCATTAAACTTTACATTTCCAATAGATCTTGCACGAAAACCGATAAGCCTGTTATTAAGATCGAAGTAAGGAATTGTTCTGTCAAAAAATATTGCCTGTGCGGTTGATATATTGGTTGTAACTGAGTTATCGGTGATTTTAATACCGCTTACAGCTATGTAGTTTGTAAAACGAATGTACTCTTCAATAGTTCCGGTTGAATCCATTCCCTTGCTGATTTCACTTTCCGGATCTGAAGTTAATACTTCAATCTCAACCTTATCGCTGTTATCAATATCGGGTTCAAGAACAATCGCGTCAGGTTTATCACAGCCCGCAATTATTATTACTGAAAAAAGTATTGCGAAATATTTATAAAGATTCTTCATTGTAATTAAACTTAATATTGTCTTTTAACTTAATCAATTCATCTGATGAAATTTAAAAGCATAATGAAGCTGCCGGGATCTGAATGAGGGAAAGCTTATTCAATCTTTAGCAGCTTCAGTTATGCCTGAATTAATAATTCTTTATCAGAACATTCGTACCATATAAGGAATACCCCACGATTCACTTTCCACCGGAGCAACATCATCAAAGATTACCTGTTTCGGGAATGCATTTATTATAGCGTGGAAGAAACCGGGTATCTGATGTGATTTGAAATACTGCTCATAAACTTTAACATAAACCCCACCTGATGGTGTTGATGAAACCAGGTTGAATTTTCTTTTAACTCTGTGAAGTCCATTTCTATCGGCGCCAAAAGTAAGTGTTACAAAATCTTCTTCTTCATAAGCGCTTGTAAGTTCAACCTTAACTCGCACAGAATCACCTCTTAAAATAGAAGGCAACTGTCTCCACCACTGCGGTCCTCTTGATAAGAAGAATTCATTAGGTGAAGTGATAACGATTTCTTCTCCGTCGGGCATTATTATAGTTGTTTTTGTTATATCAATATTCCTGTTTGGTGTTCCGCCTTCGGGCAATGAGATGGCGGCAATTTTCCAGTTACGCCATGGTCTTGGGGTATTGGCAATTCTTACAAAAATTAATTTTCTTACCATAACGGAAGTGAATGGTTTTTGAAATACCGAATCAGGCTGTGTTGCTGTAGAATCATAAGAAGCTGCGATAAATAAAACACCTTCAAAAGTTTTGGTTAAAGTTCCGTAAGCCGTATCACCGACTATTTCAACAGATAATGTTCGGTTAACTATTCTCATTTTTTGACCAACTCTTAACGGATAAATATCTGTCGTCACTTTACCAAGAATATCTGCGAGTCCGCCTTCATCATAGTTGGGATCAAATGAAGCAAGAGAAGAATCTTCGTCTGCCAGTTTTTCAAATGCAGCCTGATCCGTTGTTGGTTCGCCATCTTCAGGATCGACGGTGCTGTTATCACATCCTGTCAAAACAAATATGAACAATGCCGCCATCATAGTCAGCATTTTCAGAAAGATTTTTGATTGTTCCATTTTGTACTCCTTTATTTATTGATTTGTTAATTTTTCTTTCGCTCATTCGGAAAAATGTTTGTAAACAATCGTGCCAGCAGAGAAAAACCATATTCTTAAAAATAATGAAGACATTTTGATGAATAATTATGCATGAATAATCAATTCAGATGCATGATTCATTTTTTCCCTGCAAAATAATAGAAAGTATACGGGCAGAATTAATCTAAAAATACTATAATTGCATTGTTTAACTTTCTTTATTCCTGTAAAAATTTCTATTAAAAAAAGGAGACTGCGATGCTAAAAGAATTCAAACAATTTGCTATGAGGGGAAATGTAATTGATCTTGCTGTAGGTATAATTATTGGCGGGGCTTTTGGAAAAATAGTTTCGTCTGTAGTTAGTGATATTATTATGCCGCCAATCGGAGTTTTACTTGGTGGAGTTGATTTCAGTAAACTTTCGTTAACAATCAAAGAAGCTGCGGAAGGTACTGAAGCCGTAGTAATACGTTATGGTGTTTTTATAAATACTGTAATTGATTTTATAATTATCGCTTTCGCAATATTTATGTTGATTAAGGGTATGAATTCATTCAAGAAAAAAGAAGAAGAAAAACCTGCCGCTCCTCCAAAACCATCAGAAGAAGTTGTACTGCTTACTCAGATAAGAGATTTATTAAAAAAATAAAATTTTGTTGAAATAGCCGTGAGATAAAACTTACGGCTGCCTTTTTAATTCTTTTAATTCATCTTCAGTTAATTCACGTACTTTGCCGGAAGCCAAATCACCGAGCAATATATTTTTTATTCTTACCCGGATAAGTCGTAATGTAGGATGACCAATTTTTGCTGTCATCTTTCTAACCTGCCGGTACTTCCCTTCATTTATTATAATTTTTAACCAGCAGTCAGTAATATTTTTTCTGAATCTGACAGGCGGAATTCTTGATTGAATTGAAACGTCTTTTAAAAGTTCAACTTTTGCGGGAAGAGTATTCCGTCCTTCAATCATTACTCCTGTCCGCAATTGATTTAATTTTTCTTCATCAGGAATTCCTTCAACCAGCGCCCAATATTCTTTTTCAACCTTTTTTTCCGGATTTAATAATTGATCAGTCAATACCTTATCATTTGTAATAATAAGCAAACCCTCGCTGTCCATATCAAGCCTTCCGACAGGATACACATCGTGGGGGAAATTGTAACATTCTTTTAGTGTCTTTCTATTCAATTTGTCGCTGAACTGCGAAAGAACATTAAAAGGTTTGTGTATGATAAAGTACTTGTAATGACTCATTTTTCAATAAAAATATCTGGTGTTTTAAGGAACAAATACATTTTACCATCGTCTGATTGATGCAATATTACTTTTTATCTATGTTAAGTTTAGTTATTTTGGCGCTGTTAATTTAAGTAAATATTAGTCTAATTAACGTTTGGCGGAAGATTCATGTCTTTCAGAGATCAGAAAAAATATCTCGAAACCCTTAAAAAGTACGAAAGTAAATTTAACAGGAAAGACCTCGACGACTACAAAATATTTCTGAAAAGAGATAAGGATGAAGAGGAATTCGATACCGTTTCGATGAAAAGACTGAAAGAATTACATGACAAGTATTTTGTTTCACCCGACAGGTCTAAGCTTGATGCCCTTTTCAAAAAAAAGGAAGAATAAAAATATCTTTCTGGTAGATCAAACAAACAACTGCCAAGAGTTAAAAAAACTATTCACAAAAAATTGAAAAACTTTATATCATTTCAGAGGTATAGATGGATCTTAAACTGCTGAACAGAATTTTTGCTGCTGTTGTTTTTCTAATTTCTGCTGTTGTGTTGTTATTAACTGTACAGCCATCGGTTTCGTTCTGGGATTGCGGCGAGTTTATTGCTGCGGGTTACTATTTACAGGTTCCGCATCCACCGGGAACGCCTTTCTTTCTTATACTCGGAAGAATTTTTTCAATGATTCCTTTTGTTGAAAACATAGGACTTCGTGTTAATTATATATCAATACTCTCCAGCGCACTTTCGGTTTTATTCCTTTACCTTATTGCAGTAAAACTAATTGAAAACTACCGCGGTAAAAAATCGGAAAACTTTCTCGATGCCCTCGGAACATATGCCGCCGCAGCAATTGGCGCGTTGTCATTTTCATTTAGTGATACATTCTGGTTTAACGGCGTTGAAGCTGAGGTTTATGCGTTCAGTACATTTCTGTTCGGTGCGGTTGTATGGCTAATGATGCAGTGGCATGAAAGAGCCGATGAAAAGGATAATGAAAAATATTTATTGATGATAGCTTATCTTATAGGTCTTTCAACAGGTGTGCATCTTATGAGCGTACTGGCAATTGTCCCTGTTGTTATGATAATTATTTTCAGAAAATATCTTGATGATGAAGCTGCCGTAAAACAAACCGGACTGATATTTTTAATTCACGCAGCAATTATTTTGTTCATAGCAATTGTATGGTGGGGCGGAGTAAAAAGCAGCGGACCTCCTTCACCAGAAGAATACCAGGATTTCGATTCGAAATTTAAAATGGTTATTCTTGGATTAAGTGCAATAATAATGGGGATATTCTGGAGAAAGATTTTCACCAGAAATTCCTTTTATATGCCGTTGATAATTGGCGGCGTTGCGCTTGCAATAACCTACCCGGGAATAGTTAAATATCTTCCTGAATTAATGACTGTCATCGCAGGCAACAATGTCGTAATTGAAATCATTCTGTTAACAGTGATATTTGCTGCTCTGGCCTATGGAGTTTACTACGCAACAAGGGAACAAAAACCCACGCTCCATCTTATTTTTATGTCATTCATTTTTGCCTTATTAGGATTTACAACATTTGCAATGGTAATTATCCGTGCAAACCAGGATCCACCAATGAATGAAAACGAACCTAAAACATTTACAGAATTAGTTTCATACCTTAACAGAGAGCAATACGGCGACTTTCCAACATTCAAAAGAAGATTCGCAACAGAACCACACCAGATGGTAGTTTACAACAACTACTCAAGTGATCTTGATTTCTTCTATTCATACCAGATGAACCACATGATGACACGTTATCTGTTGTGGAATTATGCCGGCAGAGAAGGATGGGCTCAGGATGATGGTGTTAATGTTGCGCCGTTCAACGGAATAGCAAATTATTTTGGTAAACTCATTTACATTAAGTTCGACGGTGAAGCAAAAGATTCATTATTCGGAATTCCTTTTCTTATAGGGATACTTGGAATTTATTTCCAGTTCAGAAAAGACTGGAAGATGGGTGCTGTCTTTATGATTATGTTTATCCTGATGGGATATCTCACCGCCTTTTATCAGAACCAGCAGCAGCCTCAGCCAAGAGAACGTGATTACTTTTATGTCGGCGCATTCTTTGTCTTTTCAATATGGATCGCAATTGGTGTAAGAGGTTTAGCTGATAAAGTCCAGGAATTATTGAAAGAAGGTGCTTTAAGAAACGCAGCCGTCGGCGGTGTATTTGCACTTATGATAATCTTTATTCCGGTTAAAATGTTAATGGCTAATTATCATACTCATGATAGAAGCCGTAACTGGGTTCCATGGGATTATTCATACAACCTGCTTCAGAGCTGTGCCCCGAATGCAGTTCTGTTTACAAATGGTGATAATGACACATTCCCGCTATGGTATCTCCAGGATGTTGAGGGTGTACGCCGTGATGTAAAGATTGCAAATCTTAGTCTTCTCAATACACAATGGTATATAAGACAACTAAAGAATGTAGATCCATATAATGTTGGTACCATTAAGATGAGGTTGTCGGATGCGCAAATTGCTCAGATACAACCTATAAGATGGGATCCTAAAGATGTGACTATCTCAGCACCCAAAGGCGGAACCGGAACAGCAAATGATGTATTCCAGCAATACAATATTTCTGATTCTTCAGTAATCAACCAGGGCAGTATTACTTTCCGGATGAACAATACATTAACATTCGGCGATGTAAAAGCTATTCGTGTTCAGGATATTATGGTTAAAGAGATTATTGAAGCGAATGCATGGGAAAGACCAATATATTTTGCTGTAACATGTTCTGAAGACAGTAAAATTGGAATGAGCGATTATTTAAGAATGGAAGGAATGGCTCTAAGATTTGTTCCTGAAAAAAGAAAACCTGGAGTTGAGTTTGTAAATGCGGATATACTCAGCCGTCAACTGAATGAAAACCCCGGTTACAGCAAATCATTCGAGCCCGGATTTAAATTCCGCGGATTAAATGATTCAACTATTTTCTTTGATGAAAATCACAGAAGAATGACTCAGAATTATCGTAATGCTTTTATTCGCCTCGCTATTTATTATGTGAATACAGGGAAGAATGATCTTGCGATTCAATCACTTGACAGAATGGAAAAAGTTATGCCGCGCAGCATTAACCCGATGGAACTCGGTTTAATGTTTGAACTGGCAAATATTTATTTCAATGCCCGCGGAAATGAACAGTATAAAGAACTTGCATATGAACTTGAAAAGAAAGCGTTGCACGAACTTGATGTTAATCCCGGTGATGTTCAATCCTACTATAATCCTTACCGCATTCTTATTGAAACTTATGAGAACCTGAATGAATATCGTAAGTCAATGGAAATATGGCAGCGTATAGGGGCAATATATCCCAATGATCCTAATGTAAAGGCCAATGTAGACAAGTTTAAACAGCTTGCCGATCAGCAGGATAGCATTTCAAAGGCTAACAACAAATGATGAATTAATGCAAAAAATTTATCAAATAATACTTTTTACAAATAAGCGGTGTATGCCGCTTATTTTTTTACCGGAAGAATTATGAAAATCCTGGTGCTGGCTTTATCAGGCATTGGTGATGCGATTATGTTCACGCCTTCTTTATCTCTGATCAAAAAAAATTATCCTGATGCTGAGATTGATGCACTTGTGATGATCAACGGAGTAAAAGAAATTTATGAACGTAACCCATCTATAAGTAAAGTCATCTATTTTAATTTTATAAAAGAAGGTGCTTTAAATTCATTAAAGTTTATTCTTTCATTACGGGGAAAGTATGATGTGACAATAAACGTTTATCCTTCAAACAGAAAGGAGTACAACGTCATCAACTTTCTTATCGGGGCAAAACAAAAAGCCGCTGTCGAATATTTACGAATGAACGCAGCTAATCTGGGCTGGCTGAATAATGTTACAATTAAAGAAAACGACTCGCTTCATAATGTTGAAGAGAATATTCTTCTTGTTGAAAAACTATTAAACAAAAAATTTAATGAACGACCAGGACTTCAAATATTTTTTACAAAAGATGATGAAGAATATGCCGCCGAATACCTGAAACATTCAGGTATAAATAAAGAAGAACTAGTAATTGGTTTTCATCCCGGTTGTGCAACTTTAAAAAATCATATTAAAAGAAGATGGGAACCGGAAAAATTTTCTGAACTGGGCAGAAGATTAATAAAAGAATACAACTCAAGGATATTAATATTTGGCGGACAGGAAGAAACCGAACTTAAGCATCTGGTTGCAGAGGGGATTAATTCTGAAAAAGTTCATGTTATTAGGACTGATAATCTCATCCATAGTGCAGCAGTAATGAAGCGATGTGATCTTTTCATTACAAACGATTCAAGTCTTATGCACATTTCATCTGCATTAGGTTTAAAAGTAATAGCTATAATTGGTCCCACAAACACAGACTATATTCATCCCTGGAATACTGAACATAAAATTGTTTCACTCAATCTTGAATGCGCTCCGTGTTTTTATTATTCCCCCAAACCATTAATGTGTTCACGAACTGACGTTCAGTTTAAGTGTATAAAAGAACTTACCCCTGAAATGGTTTTTAAAACCACACAATTATTCTTGAATAAATAGAACAAATAATCTATTCCCAGCACACACTTTCTTTAATAAATTTTTACTGAAAATTATGTGAAGAAAGGAAATGATGTTATGAAGGTCCTATTGCTATTTCTATTCAGCATAAACATTATAAATGCTCAATGGACAAAAATTGATTTACCGAACACAACAACTGCTCAATCATTCTTTGTTGATGGAAACACACTGTATGTAGGTGGAGATAATAAACTCTACTACTCAACCAATGGTTCTGATTGGAATGAAACATCAGTTATAGGAGAACTTTATGAAGGAGTAACAGCTTTAATAAAAATTAACAACAGAATTTTTGTAGGAAGTTTTACTCACGGTGTATATGAAAGCACTGACAACGGAAATAGCTGGATACACAGATCAACGGGGCTTCCTGCAGAAGGCGGACAAAAAATTGATGACTTTGCTGTAAGAGGAAATTATCTATACGCGGCAACTCTCGGCGAAGGAGTTTTTGTACTTGATCTGAATAACCCGGTTCAATGGAGTGCGTTTCGTACCGGACTCGATTTTGGAGTTGAGTGGACAGTCAACTCAATCTATAATTTTAACAATAACCTTATAGTCGGAGCCGGTGCAAATGCAAGTATGCAGATAAATTCTTTAGGTTCAAATGTGTGGAAACGTTACCCGTTTGATATCTTTAATGAAGAGATAAACTCCCTGCTTTCAATTACAAGTTTAAATGGTGTTTTACATGCGGCAAGTCACCAGGCAATTTACAGAAGCACAAACGGCGGAACTATGTGGGAAAAATTTAATCCCGGGGTTGGTATTATCGGTCAGACTTATTTTACAAAACAGGGCGAGACACTTTTCGTCAATCTTGCTAAAGTCGGAAGGAACTACATATTTAAATCAACAAACAATGGTATTAACTGGGATTTGTTTGATGAGGTTCGTTCTTCAACGGCAAACGCAATAGAATATTTTAACGACAGGATTTATTCAGGAAGGTTTGATGGCTTGTGGTATTATCCGTTAACACCAACAGACGTAGAGCCAGATCCAATCCTACCCGAAAAGTTAATACTTGAACAAAATTATCCGAACCCGTTTAATCCGTCAACTAAAATTCGTTACATCGTAGGGGACGCATATTATGCGTCCCCCGCATTAGTTACGTTAAAGGTATATAATATTTTAGGAAATGAAATTGTAACACTCATAAATGAAAACAAATCGGCAGGAGTATATGAAATAGATTTTAATGCTGAGGGGTTTACCAGCGGAATATATCTTTATAAGCTGAACGTAAACGGCTATACTATTACAAAAAAAATGACATTACTTAAATAGATTAAAAAGGTAGCCGCAGACATTAACCTGCGAAAAACGCTGAGTCTCACATCAATTGCCTGCGGCTGATTTTTTAAAACTAAACTTTAATCTTCTCAGTTTTAATTTTTGTTTTGGTAGAAATACCAAGCAGTGTATAAGCCGGGCAAAAATTCATTAAAGCAGTAAACAGCGGAACAATTCCAACCAGTCCCCACCAACTCTGAAAAAATATACCCGCGAGAATTACAGTGACTCCTATAACAATTCTGATAATTTTATCCGCACCCCCAACATTTGTATTCATAACTTTCTCCTGTATAAATATTAAACATGATTTGCGTAGTCAGTCTTATGGATTAATTCATATGACCTTTCTACATGTGATTCATTAGTTAACTGATTATTTGATTCAGGACATGGATATAAGATTCAACAGGTAAGATTTTTAAGATACAGAAAAAATGAAAGCTGTCCTGGTCTGGTTTTTACCAAGACAGCTTGAATAAATTTATTTGGATTCTTTCTGCTCCATTTGAGCCCAGGGATTATTGTCGGTATTCCACATTTCTACTTTTATTTTTAGTGAGCCATCACTTTGAATTTCCCAGATAGTGATGTACTTGCCATTATCCGGCCAGGATTCAACTCCGGGACCCGACATATCCATATCATAGTTACCAATTTCAATTGCAAGATTGCCCTGTAAAATAATGTCAGTCGTTTTGATATTAAAAGATTTTACCTTCCAACCCATCTTCATATTTTCCTCACCCTGTTTTTTGACAGCGTCAATTCCGCGGATTGAGCCCTGATAACTTGGTAATGAAATAATATCATCGGTATAAAAAGTCATCATCTTGGTCATGTCATCGGCAAGCATAGCCTGAACCAATTCTTTGTTCATTGCATCTACTTTTGCGCGTATTTCACTTTCGCTTTGAGCGAATAAAATAGTTCCGAACAGAACAACAAAAACTATTAATAGTTTTTTCATATTGACTCCTGGTGATTTTTAATGGTTAATTGTTTGAAGCTGTATAAAGTTAATAAAGAGAATGACAAAAGAACAATAGAACTTTAAATAATTATATTACTTTTCAGATAAGAAATGATATCGTCAATATTCTCAAAACATTTCACCAGCCCGGTTTTTCTTTTTTCAGATTTAATTTGAACTTCCATTATCTCAACAATTTGTTTCCACATAGTTGAATGACAAACCACAGGTTTAACCCGCAAAATACTTTTGTTCATCAATTCCCAAACTGCTGCAAGTTCAAGAAGTGTTCCCGTTCCGCCATTAAGAATTACAAAACCATCAGCTAGTTTTGTTAGTGTTTGAATTCTTTCGAACAGGTTTTCACACACAATATTATTTGTCAGGAATTTATTTGGAACAGATTTCCAATCTTTAATTGTAACGCCAACAGCTTCTCCACCAGCTTCACCAGAACCTTTGGATACTGCTTCCATAATTCCTGAATAACCTCCTGTACAGACAGAAAAATTATTTTGTGCGAGAAGTCTACCTAATTCATAAGCGATTGAATATTCATCATCGCCTTGCTTTGGAATTGAGCTGCCGAAAATTGTGATTGTTTTATTCATAAATATCATGATAACTACAAATTAATTTACTAAAGAAAAGGCCATAATGATTTTTTTGCGGATAATGTTGTGAATTTAATTGTTTCAAAAATTTCCAATCGACAACATTTTGTGATTGACAAATAACCAGAAGAAGTCAATACTTTTTTTAACATTGACGTTTGATTTTTGTTGGCTTAAGTTAAATCTGTGAAATATGATTGGGTAGAAATGGGTATTAGAAAAAGAATCCGATTCGGCGGGTTCAGAAAATCTGAATACTGCAAAGTAAAGTCGCATACCAATATCATTATTCAAGAGTTTAAGGTATTTTTATGAAAAAGATATTTCTTATAATCTTATCATTGTTTTTTCTGACCTGTAATGATAACAACAACCCAATCAAGCCGCCGGATAGATACGGGACCAAAATTCCCCCCATCACGCAGCAAATCTTAAACTAATATTATTCGGACGCTGCGTATATAGTTTATACGGACTTAATAACCGACAGTGTTTTAAAACCAATCCAGGGAAACCTTAATCTGGATGCCATCTGGAGTATATATGAAGATTTTATTCTTATCCACAAAAACAGTGACCTTTTGGGTGATACATTTATAAAACATTTTTTGCGTGCAACAAACATTCAATCGTTTGAGATGTATAATATTTTCGCAAAAGCAGACACATCGAAATCCTGGCTTCAGAGAATAATTGAGGGTTATCAGGATACAGGATTGGAGTCTATTGACTCTGTATTAGTGGCATATAATCTATATATCAATCCCCGTTTAACGCCTGCCTTTGATGGTGGAATCCACCTCTCGATTTCATCAAGAGTGCCTCATAATAATTTTGCACTCTCTAATAAAATTATGGATTCCGGAGAATTTATTTATGTCTCTCCTAATGGTCTATTTGGAGATTCAGGATCTATATCATTTAAGAAAATAAATAATCTTAGAGTATATACTTATCGCATTGGCTGGGGCGATTGCGAAGCTGGCTGCCTCAATAATCACTATTGGGAAGTGGCTGTCGATCTAAATAATAATGTGTCATTACTTAATGAATATGGCGCTGATCTTTTGCCATCCGGAGATTAAAATGAAAAATATATTTGTTCGTATTTCATTATCAATAATTTTAATTATCATATCAATTAACGGCTGTAAAAAAGATGGCACGGATCCAATCTTACCGCTAGTAGATGATCGAATTCCATTTGAATTAAATTTCCTGGAATATTCAGACAATAGTTATTTTATTGATTCCGTGTATACTGATACAAACTCAGCTTTGAATATGTTCAATCGTTATTATGGAAGTACTGTCCCGGTTATATTACTTGAGTATTTAGTTCAAAATATTGAAGTTTATATATCTGCAAATACTATAGTTCCAAATAATATTCAAACAGTGATAGCAGACGCTTACTTAAATCTCCCGCCGAGATCCCCTTCGGAATTATACCCGGATTCGTTTCGTGGACACAGTAATGTAATTCCCGGGTATACTGAAACAACACGATTCAAACTGCTGTCACCAGGCGCGGATTATATATTTCATTCTGAAACAGGATATATCACATTCCTTTTCCCGGTACCGGAAGACAGGGCAATAGCCGTCGCTTATAGAGTAAGTAACCCTAATCCCGTTGGTGAAGATATCTTTTATGGAGAATTTTTTTCTGAATTAATTGAGAACTCGAAAACCAGTGCGGTTTTAAAACTAATAAAACCCAGAAATCTTTTGCCTCAATATTCAGGCGCATGGCAACTGAAGATGAAAAATATTTATAAAATTACTTCTCAGTATGAGCAAATCGCTGACCTTGATTTTGACATTTATCTTAAACGGGCTGATGGAAGTGAATCAAATACAATTAACAACATAAGGTTATTGGAACTATTTGGATTTGATAAAATAAAAAGTGACGGGACTATAGGTCCTGATGGGATATTTGACGGCAGGAAAGGAATTAATTATGAACCCAAAACAGCGGAAATTATTTTTCCAGTTATTCAGCCATTCGGATATAATATTCCAGCATTATTGGAAAGTTATCAGCACCAGGCAATTTATGATACGATGAAAGTATTATTGTCAGTACCTGGAAATACGTTCGTCATTAAAGGCAAGTATAGACCGATTTGATAAAAGTGAAGGCAGCAAGTTATTTAGACAAAAACATAAACATTAATGTCATTCATAATTTCTAATTCGAAATTATTTCTAAAACAAATTAAGTCTATCATCAGAGATCGGAATGAATATAATATTCAGGCAGTTATATAAACTAAATCAATACGGAGGCAGGTCGTGAAAAAATTCCAGGCAATTGTATTAATCTTTTCAATTTTAACATTAACCGGTTGCGCTACTGTGTTTAAGGGTTATGAAGATACTCTCAACATAACCAACGCGCCGGCAGATTTAAAAGTTTTGACAAAAGAGGGCGAAGAGCTTGTCGTTACTTCAAAAACTGCACGGATACAGGATAAGAAAACTTATAACGTTTCTGAAGTTAATGTTAAAAGTATTATGTTAAGAAGTAACGACGAACACGTGTTAATTCTAAAAACCGGAGGTACTGAAAAGACGGTTAAAGTTTATCCCAAAATTAGTGCTGGCTGGCTTATTTTTGATTTTATTACGGGCATATTTCCGGTTTTTATTGATATGTACACCGGCAACTGGAATTATTTTGAACCGATTGCTGCCGGGTTTTAATCGTGCACTTAGTTGTTTGCCGATAATTAATATTCATCTTAGGGGTAACTTATGAATCTATTAAAATATTTTTTAGCTGCACTTATTTTATTTACGTTTCACTCGTGCAGTGAATCCGAACAACAATCGACTCCAATTATTCCGCTTGCAAATAATTTTACTTACCCGATACAAATCGGGAATGAATGGACAATACATTCTTCAACTAGTTTTATAAACATACGACCCGATACGATTGCATATCTATTAACAAATCACCAAACGAGCGATAAAATAACTGTTACAAAAGATACTCTTCTGAACTCAATACACTGTTATGAAATGAACGATGAAAATGAAGACCATTTTTTTGCGCGTGCATACTATGCGAATACAGATTCTGGTTTTTTAAAATATGCTTACAGTAATAGTACCGGTAATGTTTTGCCCAGGAATAGTCTGCATTATGGTTTTATATTCAATGGAAAAAATTATCAATCTGAATACGAATTACTAAACAGTTATTCCATGACTGAAAGAGTATTAAAACAATTTGTTGATACCCTCCATTTTTATAATACACCAAGAATGATTTATGCATATCCATTGGAGCCGGGGAAAGAATGGAATTTAACTTCCGAGTTCATAAAAATTGATAAAGAAGTCATTGGCAAAGAAATAATTTATACGGCAGCAGGGAGTTTTGAGTGTTTTAAGATTATCTGGAAATATGATATAAATTTTGACGGAATTATTGATTGATAATATTGTCTGCTACGAATATGTCAATTCAAAAGGGGTAATCAAACTTGAAATAAATTTTAAAAATGTTACGATTACGACTCAACAATACCCTGAGGGTATTGGTCTTGCAGATGTTAAGGTTGAAAGAGTTTTAACAGGGATTAATTTTTAATTTCCTATAGGATAAAATTTAATCATGAAAAGAAATAAATACCCACGTAAGCAATACGTACGCGATGCTTCAAATACGAAAAACGAGAAAAATGTTTTAGGGTGGATTAGTCTTATAGTATCAATTTTGGCAATAAGTATTAGTGGTTACTTCGCATATCATGCTACATTTCCTAATGCAAAAATCTTTATAAAAAATGCTGAGCTATGTTTTAGCTCCAACATTTGGTTTGATTCAACTGGCACTAATGAAGTTTATGGAATTGTAGAAATTTATAATGATGGAAATAAAACTACATCAATAAATTCAATCGGCTTTTTAATTTTGGATTCAACTCAAAGCGAGCGAATTCATATTAAGGCTAAAGCAATCGAATTTGCCAATATAGTAGAACCTGGAAATTTGCAGAGATATATATTCCAACTCGATATTTATTATATGAATGCTGATGAACAACCTTATCAGTTTTATCAACTTCCGATTGAAATTACACCGACACAGATAAAACGATATTACGAACAAGCCATTTTAAAAAATATTGATCTTCAATTTGTAAATCTTTCGTTAGCAAGAAACATTACACTTGAAGTTGCTGTTCACACAATTTCGGAAGAAAAGCCTATTATATTTAATAAATCAGTTGATAGAATTAAAATTCTTCCTTTTTCAGAAAAATGAAAATCTGATTCAAAAAGAAAAAATAATTCAATACGCCATCAAACTTATCTATTCAGAATTATTTAAAAAATATTTGGATTAATTCTGTCCCTAATCTTTGATTTGCTTCACTATAGTTACATTCCCCTAAAATCAATCAAGGTATCAATATGTTTAAATTAGACTATAACAGGGTTCTGTTCGCAACTTTTATGATTCTGATGACGTCTTTTATTTCCTTAGCCCAATGGCAAAAAACAAACGGTATAAAAGGTGGTCAGTTTTACCAGGTTGCCGGCGATGAAAATAATTTGCTGGCACTGACAGGCAGCGGAACAGTTTTTCAATACACACAAGGTCAGTGGAATTACAGAAGTTCATTCACTTATATGAGCGATATTTTTAAGCTTCAGGATAAATGGATCGGTTATTATAGCAACTCTGTATTTCGTTCAGATGATGACGGAATAACCTGGCAGGAAATTCTTCAACCAACCACCGATAATTTTTTAATATCAGCAAAAGTAATCGACGACAAAATATATGCGCTTGCATCCGATACCTTGTTTTACTCTACAGACTTTGGTGAAACCTGGAATGTTAATGAAGTAAGTATGAATATTGTAGCCGGAAGTGACTCGGGAATTTTTTATGCCATCTCTTCTTTTTATATAAAAGATAATGTGATGATAGCCGGAGGATTCACAACTCTTCAATCAAACTTCAGTGCACTTGCATACTCAACCGATCTTGGTCAAAACTGGCAGGTTACAAATTTCCCGTCAGGCAATTCTACTAATTTTGTTCATGAACTTACGGGTGATAATAGTTTTTATTACGCTGCTTCCAGTGATGGATTTTATAAATCAGCAAACGGATTAGACTGGCTGGAAATAAATGAAGGTCTGCCCTTTGAAGGCATCTCAATGTCTGTAAGCAAGATTGGTGTTTTTCAGAATGATCTTATAGCAATTATTAATAATACTCCTTCCGGATTGTACAGATATAATGGTACAACGTGGACATTGTTCTTTGATGAAAATTTCCCGTCGTACTTTTCAACAGAAGGTACTGAACTCATCTTTTCAGCTAATGGTGATATATTCAGGTATAACGAATCGGGTAATGTTAATCTTACAGAAGATATTATTGCATCAACATCACGTCCTGTTGTTTCCTCGAATGGAAATGTTTACTCTGTTTACAAATTAAAATTATACCGTTCTGTTGATAAAGGATTAAGCTGGGATGTGATAAGAGATCCATCTGCAGGTATTCTCGTTGTGAATGGAGAAAACTTATATACAACGTCAGCATCCGGCATTGTTCGTTCAACAAATTCAGGGAATGACTGGACATTTCACAGTTCTGGAATTCCGGGTGCACATATACCAAAACTAAGTTCAGTTGATCTTGCAAATGGAACTTTATATGCCGGGTTTAATGGTGTAAGAGCGCGTATGCATCTTCCTCCCGTTTGGGAACAGGGTGGAGTTTATAAGTCTGATAACAACGGGGAATCGTGGAGCCCATTAAATTCAGGGCTTCCGACTGAAGGCGGAGTTCATTCTCCGGTATATACAATAACTGCCGAAGGAAATATTGTAATTATATACACTGCATCAGGAAGATTTTCTTTAATCAACAATTCCTGGGTTAATATTACAAATGGGTTCCCTGCCAACAGCTATGTTAGCACAATTTTTATTTATAATGATGATGTAATATTTGTAACCAACACAGGCTTGTACATTTCGCATGATAAAGGAGTTACCAAAGAAGAATTTAATACAGGGTTAAGTGGATTAACAAATTATCTGACAATTCTTTTTTCATATAATGACGAGCTTTATGTTTTTGCATCAGACAATATGAATACGGTTTATAAATTTGAAAATGATCAATGGAACGAAGTGAACTTTCAAATGCCAGAAAATATAAGATTTACATCACTTCAATCTGTTGAAAAAAATATTTATGCCGGAGCTTATGATAATGGTATATGGATGTATAGTTCATCACCGACTGCTACTGATGGGATTGAAAATCCTGTCGTTTACAAATTATCACAGAACTATCCAAACCCCTTTAACCCGAGTACAACAATATCTTACCAGATTACGTCTGCGGGAAATGTTGAGATAAAAATCTATGATGTACTTGGTAAAGAAATAATGACGCTTGTAAATGAAAATAAATCCGCCGGGAAACATAATATTACTTTTGATGCTTCATCGTTAACAAGCGGAGTATATTTTTATAGAATAATTACAGCGAATTTTTCTGAAACAAGAAAGATGCTGCTGTTGAAGTAGGATATTTATCAAATTCTCATCGGGATTAATCCCGATGAGAATTTAATTTCTTTTTACAAACCTAAATACCTCATAAAGGCTTCTTCATTTGGTTCCCTGCCGAGGAATTGTTTTACAAGATCAATTTCTTTTTCCTCACCGCCTTTAGCCAGAATAATATCACGATATCTTATTCCTGTTTTCTTATCCATTATTCCGTTCTTTTCAAAAACAGAAAACATATCCTGTGCATAAACTCTAGCCCACATATAACCGTAGTATCCGGCGGCATATCCTGTTAGGTGTCCGAATGACGCCTGCATATTTGTTCCTTCAAGATATGGGTAGAGTGTAACTGAATTCTGTAGTTCTTTCAAAACATCTGTAGTTGTTTTTGAACCATCGGGATTAAATTTGTCATGATAAGTCATATCAATAAGCCCGTAAAAGATCTGTTGAAGAGTCTGAATACCTGAACCAACATTTTTTGCGGCAACCATTTTTTTGTGAAGTTCAACAGGAAGCACTTCGTTTGTTTTATAATGACGCGCAAAAAGTTTTAATGCTTCATAGTCCCAAACCCAGTTCTCAAATATTTGTGAAGGCGCTTCAACAAAATCCCTTGCAACTGAAGACCCGGAGAATGAAGAAAGTTCTGCTTTTGTTAATACGCTGTGCAGCACATGACCGAATTCGTGAAAAAATGTTTCCACATCTGATTGAGGCATCAGCGCGGGTTGGTTTTCCGTTGCCTGCGGAAAATTGCAAACCAATGTAGCAACTGGTTTCTGATAACCGTTGTCGGTTAGTTTTCCCGATATCATGGGAAAACATGCGGCATGTGAAAATTTATTATCCCGCGGATGGAGATCGAGATAAAACATCGAAATAATTTTTCCATCCTGTTTTACGTTGAACATTCTCACATCTTTATGCCAGACTGATGGATTTTTCACTTCCTCAAACTGAACATCAAATAAATGCTGTGAAATTGAGAACAACCCATTCAATACATTATTCAATTCAAAATATTCTTTTACAAGATTCTGATCGAGACTGTATTTTTCAATCAAAAGTAAATTTGAATAGAATGAAGATTCCCATGGTTGAATTACCGAAGCCGATTGATCGTTGGTATAATTTCTTTTTATCTCAAGTAATTCGTCGTAATCAATCTTGGCTTTTTGTTTTACTTTGTCTATTAGATTGTTTTCAAAATCCCATACTGCTTTTGGAGTCTTTGCCATTCTTTCTTCAATCTGGTATTCTGCAAAAGTTTTATAACCCAGAAGATTCGCTATTTCAGTTCTTACTCTGATTAAATCATTCAGCACAGTCAGGTTTTTTTCCGACGCACGGTTATTATAAAGTGTATACAGTTTTTTTCTGGCTGATTCGGATTTTGAAAACTTCATGAATGGAACATAGGACGGATAAGAAAGTCCGATTTTATAATTACCGTCTTCGGTTCTGTGCTGCTTTTTATATTCTTCATCAAGTCCGTCAATTTCATTGTCTGTTACTATTAAAGTCTCGGTTACTTCGGCTATATTTTTATTGAATAGAATTGTAAGATCCGAGAGTTTATTTTGAAGCACCTGAAGTTCATTTCTTTTTTCTTTAGAAAGCGCAAAACCATTTCTCTCAAAACTCCTGACATTTTCTTCAACAAATTTTTTCTTATATCCGCTCAGTTTTTTTGCTTCATCAGTAAGTGAATAATCCTTGATTGCCTTATAAAGATTTTCATCCAGTCCAATCTCAGTAAAAAACCCGCTGAACTTTGCTATTGATTCATTCGCCGTGTTACGTGTTAAATCATTGGGGTGGACATTTGCCATAAGATATATTTCACCAAACACACCCGAAGCTTCATTTGTCAAATCATCATAAGCAAGCATTGTATTTTCGAAGGTTCTGTTTTTTATGGTGTAAAGTTTTTCAAGCCGTGTTTTTGCTTTTTCAATTGCGATGTCTGTTGCGGCTGTTATATGCTCGGCAGTGATTGATGAGAAATCGACAATTTCATTAAATCCCGCCAGTAGCGGATTGGTAATTTTATTTTCCGGTTCAATTGCATAAAAATTTCCCGCAATAAGAATGGAAAACAATAACGAAAGGTATATTTTATTTTTCATAATGCAGATCTCCTTAAAATCTTTGCGTGAAATTATTATGCTGTATTTGCAGTGTTAAGGAAATTGTGATAGACGGCTGGCAAAAATTTATCCGCTATTTTCAACTAACAGAAAAGTCTATTAAGAACATCTTTTCTATATGCGAATATTTCATCTATCTTTTTTGAGACTATTATCCTGTTAATAATCGATGATAAGAAACCAAATCCCGGGGAATATGTTACCTCGTCAATCATTTCAACACCGCCATCCTTTTCGATGAAAGTATGTTTGTGGTGCCATAGTTTATATGGTCCGAACTTTTGTTCATCAATAAAAAAATATTTTTCTTCAATGTTATTAATTTTTGTTACCCAGGTCAGAGGTATGCCAAATAATGGTTTAACTTTATAAACAATTAACATTCCCGGAAACATTTTATCGGGCAGGCTGCTTAGAATATTAAATCCAAGCCATTTGGGGGTGATCTCTGCAAGGTTCCGGGGATCAGAAAAAAATTTCCATGCAGTGCTTAGATCTGTATTTAGTCTTTGGGTTGTTTTGAATATAAAAATCCGCATAATGTCCTTTTTAATGGTTAACATCGCATAGTGGAAAAAAATTCCACAAAAAGCCCAACACGAACATTTTTTGGTAATGTCCTAATTTCACTTTTAGATTCAAATTAGTAAGCTGTCATTCTGTCCGCCGCGGCGGATTATTTCAGAATTTTTCAATTAAGTAGATCCCGAAACAAGTTCGGGATGACTACTTGCGAAATTAGGACACTACTCATTTTTTTGTATCCTTGCGATTGGCGGAATATTTTTTATAATGTAATAACGGCAAACACGGAAAACCTCTATGGAATCAATCACTTCTGTTGGCGAAATATTATTTGATATTTATCCCGATAAAAAAATACCGGGAGGCGCACCTTTTAATTTTATTTATCATATAAAAAAAATTACAGTTGATGGAACCTTCATAAGCAGAATCGGCAATGATAAAAACGGAAAAGAAATTTTATCATTCTTAATGTTAAACAATATTTCTACGGCTTTCATTCAAAGTGATAATGAACATCCGACGGGATTAGCAATCGCCTCTCTTGATGAAAACAAAATCCCTCATTGGGAAATCAAAGAAAACAGTGCTTATGATTTTATTGAGTTCAGTCCTATGATTGAAACACATCTATTAAATAATTCAGATTGTATATACTTCGGTACATTAGCTCAGCGGGGCGAGGTCTCAGCAAATACATTAAATAAAATTTTCAGAATGAATAAAAAATTTATTTGTGACCTGAACATCAGGCAGAACTTTTATTCAAAAAAAATCTTAAAAAGTTCTTTAAAAGCAGCAAATGTTTTAAAGCTGAATGTTGAGGAACTAAATCTTGTCAATAATCTTTTTTATAAACAAGTATCTGATGAGAATGAAGCAGTTAACAGGATCATAAATGATTTTGAAATTGAAATGGTTGCTGTGACAAACGGAGAAGAAGGTGCCGAAATATATACTTCAAATTCAAAAAACATCATGAAAGTAAAAACCCGAAATGTTGTTGATACCGTTGGAGCCGGCGATGCATACACCGCTGTACTTTGTCTTGGTTATTTACTAAAACTTCATCCGGAAAAAATTAACAGGATAGCAAGTGAATTTGCCGCATTCATTGTTACACAAAGAGGTGCTTTGCCTGCAAACGACAGTATTTATGAATCACTAAAGGAATCAATTTATAATGACAGCTAAGAGAAAATTATTCATTCAGTTGTATAGCGTTCATGGACTTATAAGATGGAACAACCCCGAACTCGGCAGAGATGCTGACACAGGCGGACAGATAAAATATGTTATTGAACTTGCAAAAGCGCTGAGTGAAAATGAAAATGTTGAAAGAGTAGAACTGATAACCCGACAAATAACCGACAAAAATATTTCTGAAGATTACTCGCAGACAATTGAAGAACTTAATCCACGTTGCAGAATAGTACGATTAAAATGCGGCGGCGGAAAATATCTCAGGAAAGAACTTCTCTGGAATCACCTCGAAGAATTTGTTGACAAAAGTATTAAATACATAAAATCCTCCGGAAGACTGCCTGATATCATTCAGAGTCATTACGCAGATGCAGGATTTGTTTGTACTGAGTTGACAAAATTTTTCGGGATTCCATTTGTGCATACAGGTCATTCGCTTGGCAGAGCAAAACTTCGAAAACTTTTAAGTGAAGGGTTATCGCCGGAGGAAATTGAAAAAAGATATAAAATATTTCACCGCATCAAAGTTGAAGAAGAGATAATCAATTATGCAGATGCGATAATTACAAGTACAAGCCAGGAAATACAAATGCAGTATGGTGAGTATGATAATCTTTCATCTGTCAAGTCATTCAAAGTAATTCCTCCGGGCACTGATATCGAAAAGTTTTATCCATACTACAATCTTCAATATGAAAATGAAGCTGAAGTAATCCGCGGCACTATAGAATCAAAACTAAAAAGATTTTTTACGGATATCGATAAACCGTTGATACTCACACTCTGCCGTCCTGATAAAAGAAAAAACATTTCGGCACTAATAAAAGCTTATGGCGAAGATTCTGAACTTCAAAAGAAAGCAAACCTCGCAATCTTTGCCGGGATAAGGCAGGATATAATGACAATGGAAGAAAATGAACGCGAGGTGCTTACTGAAATTCTTTTATTGATGGATAAGTATAACCTTTATGGAAAAATGGCAATCCCAAAACGTCACGATACAGAACATGAAGTTCCTGAACTTTACAGGATTGCAGCAAGAAGCGGCGGTGTTTTTGTTAATGCTGCTTTAACCGAGCCATTTGGCTTAACACTGATTGAGGCTGCTTCAACAGGACTTCCGGTTGTTGCTACAGATGACGGCGGACCAAAAGATATAATCGGCAATTGCTCAAACGGATTATTGATCGATGTTTCAGAAGATCAAAATATTTCTAAAGCGATTAAGGAAATTATCAGCAGCAAAAAAATGTGGAACCGATTCTCTGAAAATGGGATAAAAAATGTCCGTAGATATTATACATGGAAAGCACACACACACAAATATGTGGACGAAATTCTTGAGGTGTTAAGACGTTATGATCCTGATCGTATCTCAGTTGCCGACACAGGAAGAAAATTACTTGATATGAAACAGTTAATAATCTCAGACATTGATCATACATTGTTGGGCGATCATCGTTCACTCTCTGAGTTCAGATCATTGCTTGTAAAGTTACCTCACGAAACAGGGTTTGGCGTTGCAACGGGAAGAACAATTGAATCAGCATATAATGTTCTTAAAGAATATGGAGTTCAGATGCCGATAGTTATTGTTTCATCGGTCGGTTCTGAAATTTATTATAACTACAAAGGTGAGTGGATTTATTCAACAGGCTGGGATGCACACATATCACATTTATGGAACAAACAAAAAATTATTGATGTGCTGAAACCTTTGACATTTCTTCAAATGCAGGAAGATGATAAACAAAGAAAATTCAAAGTCAGTTATTATATGGAGGAGAACAAAGACCAGCTGACAAAAATCAGGCATACACTTTTAAAGAATAAAATTAAAGCGAATGTGATCTTCAGCCACAAAAAATATCTTGACATACTTCCTTACCGAGCTTCGAAAGGAAAAGCGATAAGATACCTTGGATACAGGTGGAATATTGAAAATGAAAAAATATTAGTTGCCGGTGATTCAGGTAATGATGAAGAAATGCTGAAAGGTGATCTGCTCGGTGTTGTTGTTGCAAACTACAGCGAGGAACTGGAAAAGATAAGGGGAAGCCGTAGAGTTTATTTTGCACAGCGTTCATACGCGGGCGGAATAATTGAAGGCATTAACCATTATAATTTTCTATTTACTTAACGAGGTTGATATGAATGTTTTAAAATTAATTGAAGATAACAGGAATGATTTTTTCGGATACTTAAATAAAGTAGCAGCTCATGAAAACAAACTTTTAGTAAAAGGAAATCTTTTTGATATTCTTGATCAGCAAAAATCAGAAAATAAAAACGGCAGTTACAAAGCATTGGCTGAAATTGTTAAACACATTGTTGAGTCTGTATGCATCAGTAATACAATCTTTTTTGAATTCAGAGAAAAGATAGGAGATTCATTTTTCTATTTGTTTAATACTGAAGAAAAATATTATGAAAAATCCAGTGTGACAGAATATCTTCGAGCTAAAGAATATCATGTCGATGGTCAAAACGTTGAAGACCCCTTAACTCTTAACTTTAATCATTTCTATTTTAAATTTCCAAGAACCGCCGAATCAAAAAATATCGGAAAGGGAGTCGAGTATCTTAACCGGTATTTATCAAGCCGGATGTTTACAGAACCGGAAAAATTAAGTAAAGCACTTTTTGATTTTCTGTTTCTTCATAAATATAAATCACAACAGCTTGTTTTAAATGACAGGATTAAAGACCCATCAATGCTTAGCTCTGCAATAGACAAAGCTCTTTCGTTCCTAAGAAAAAAAGACGAGAATACACCTTATTCAAAAATTAAAAATGATCTTCAAAGTTTAGGATTTGAAGCGGGGCTTGGAAACAACGCAGCGACTATTATTGAAAGTCTTGAACTCCTTGACAGGTTGATGCAAACACCGGATCATAATTCACTTAAAGATTTTCTGTCACGCATACCGATGATCTTCAACATAGCGATCATTTCCCCCCATGGCTATTTCGGGCAGGAAGGCGTACTTGGGATGCCTGATACTGGCGGACAGGTTGTGTATATACTTGACCAGGTGAAAGCACTTGAAAAATCTATGTTGGAATCATTACAGAAATCCGGACTTAACGCAAAACCAAAGATCATTATTCTAACAAGACTAATTCCAAATGCAAATAAAACCAAATGCAATCAGCGAATGGAAAAAGTACACCAAACAAATAATTCATGGATACTTCGTGTGCCTTTCAGAACTCACAACAGTAATGTTACAGATAACTGGATCTCGCGATTTGAAATATGGCCATACCTCGAAAATTTTGCTGAAGATTCTGAAAGAGAACTACTTGCTGAATTTAACGGAAGACCTGATCTTATTATCGGCAATTATTCTGATGGAAATCTTGTCGGGTATATACTTTCAAAAAAATTCGGAGTTACACAGTGTAACATTGCGCACGCACTTGAAAAAAGTAAGTACTTATACAGCGCATTGTACTGGAAGAATCTTGAAGAGCAATATCATTTTTCACTTCAGTTTACAGCAGATCTTATTGCAATGAATTCTGCTAACTTTATCATTACATCAACCTACCAGGAAATTGCTGGCACCGAAGAAACAATCGGTCAATATGAGTCTTACAGGAATTTAACAATGCCCGGACTTTACAGAGTAGAAGGCGGAATAGAACTATTTCATCCTAAGTTTAACATAGTTCCACCAGGAGTTAACACAAAAATTTATTTTCCTTATAATCAATATGAAGAACGCCTCAAAGAAACAAAGGAAGAACTTGAGAAACTACTTTTCAGTCAGGATGAATCAGATGAAGTTGTTGGTAAGTTGGAGAGCCCCGAACTCATACCCATCTTTTCAATTGCGCGATTGGATAAAATCAAAAATCTTACTTCACTTGTAAAGTGGTTTGGTGAAAGTCAGAAACTTCAGAAAGTTGCAAACCTGATAATTGTTGCGGGTAATGTTGACCCGATGAAATCTGGTG
This sequence comes from Bacteroidota bacterium, assembly GCA_023453665.1. Lineage (GTDB taxonomy): Bacteria > Bacteroidota > Ignavibacteria > Ignavibacteriales > Ignavibacteriaceae. The sequence continues at coordinate 45,982 of JAEXTA010000065.1, forward strand.
ACGATGAAGAAAAAGATCAGATTTATTTAATGCATGATCTCATTAACAAGTACAATCTAAAAAACAAATTCCGATGGATAGGTAAACGATTTAAGAAAGATGAAACCGGAGAAGTTTACAGGATAATCGCTGATCATAAAGGGATATTCGTTCAGCCGGCATTGTTTGAAGGATTCGGATTGACGGTGCTTGAAGCAATGCGATCAGGCTTGCCGGTGTTCGCCACACTGTATGGAGGTCCGCTTGAAATTATTCAGGATGAGGTTTCAGGATTTCATATCAACCCGATCAAAGGAAAGGAAACCACCACAAAGATTCTTGCCTTTATTGACAAGTGTAATAAGGATATAAAGCACTGGGAAAAAATTTCTGCCAAAGCAATAAAGCGTGTCGATACAACATACAACTGGGAGTTGTATGCAAGTAATCTTCTTTCACTTTCAAAGATTTATGGTTTCTGGAAGTTTGCCTCTAACATTGAGCAGAATGATCTTCATTCATACCTGAATGTTATTTATCACCTGCTTTATAAACCAAGAGCAAATGAATTACTGCAGCAGCATGCTAACCGTTAATTAATTTTCAGAATAAGATTTTTTAATGCTGCCGTTTCCATTTTCATTTGTCAGAAAAAGAGTTTGTGTCGGATAAGCAAATTCAATTTTTCTTTTAGAAAACTCTTCAAATATTTTAAGGTTAATTGACTGCTGTATATCCATGTACTTGTTGTAATCAGCGCCAGTGACGTAATAAACAAATTCAAAGTTTAAACTGAAATCACCATAAGATGAAAAATGTCCGCGGTCAAAATCTGCATCCTCTTGTTCAGTAATAATTTGTTTTACTAAATCCGGTATCATCTTCAGCCTTTCATAGGTTGTTTGATATACAACCCCGATTGAAAAAACAACTCTTCGTCTTTCCATTTTTTTATAGTTGTGGACACGCGAATTAGTCAGATCAGTATTTGAAAAGACAAGCTGTTCACCGCTAAGACTTCTGATTCGTGTAGTTTTTATTCCTATCTGCTCAACTATACCGAGCTTATTATCTATGATTATAAAATCTCCTGTCTCAAATGGTCTGTCAAAAAAAATCACAAAGTAGCTGAACAGATCACCAAGAATAGTTTGTGCAGCAAGAGCTACGGCAATGCCGCCAATACCTAATCCCGCAATTACCGCTGATATTTGGAATCCAAGATTATCGAGGACAAAAATTAATCCCAGTCCCCATACAAGCACCGATGCAAGAGTAGTTATTCCTTTTAACTGTTTTTGTTTTGAAGTTGTATGATCGCCCTTAGCAAGGTATGAAGTAAGAATAAATTTTATTACTGAAGTAACAGTTCGCAAAAAGAGGAACGTAATTACGATAATTGTAACAACATCTATAGCTCGTTGAACTTTTTCAGGAATTGTAAGTGAACTAACAGCAAAGTATAACGCTCCAAAATAAAGTAACGGAACGATAGTCTTTTCAATCCCCCTTATAAGTATATCATCTAGTTGAGTCTCGGTTTTTTCAGACCATCTTTTTAGTTTAATAAGAATAATCTTTTTGAAAACATGGATTAGTATGATTCCTGCAATAAAAATAATTACTGAAATAATGTATTGCTGAACTGTATTGCCAAAATAACTTTGATTTAATAATTCATTCATACCTGGTATTCCTCATATTTACTTTTTTAAGAAAATAAAATTATATGAGAGAATAACAAGTCAGGAATGAACCGATTAGTAAATAATATAACAGAGAATTTTAGATTGAATATCTGTCGATTATTTCTTGCGGAATACGAACAGGCTTTCCGTTTTTCAAATCGATCATTGTGTAGACGAGGAAACCTTCTGCAGCAAGTTTTTGATTTTCTTTTTTAACGATTTTAAAATTAACTGTACATTGAGCTCCGTTGACTGAATCAAGCTGAGTGCGGACGATAACAACTTTATCGCTGAGTGTTAATGCGCGCTTATAATCTATATGCGTCGAACTTACTACCCAATTGTAACCGGTGTTATGAAATTCAGCCATTGACATTTTGTAATCCTTTTGCATCTGGTCATAACGGGCTGCAAGTACGTAGTCGAGATATTTTGTATTGTGAACATGGTTGTTCATATCAATATCATCAGGACGAATTGTTATTTCAGTTTCAAATATTGAGTACATAAGAATCTGAGAACTATATTGTATTAAAAACTTCAGTCTTCGGCAGGCTCAGACTGACAATGATTATAGATAGAATAAGTCAAACAAACTTGTTAGAAATCGAATTTAAATCCTACACCAAATTTTTCACGTTTGAATTTGTAATAAGAATTAAAAACATCCAAACCTTTGAAGTAGGAAACATAAAAAGAAATTCCACGCCCGTACCAATTCCCGATTTTAATTCCTCCCATTGTATGGTTATTACCCACATACTTCCCGGTACCGTTCAGATAAAAATGGTGCGCTAAGAATATATTTTCATTTTCTCCGAAAATTTTTCCCAAAAGATTTTCATACGAAGATTCAATTCCCAAATGGAAGTTCCATCTTTTCTGATCATCAGGTCTGATGAGCGAGGCATAAGTAACCCCGCCGTAATACCTGAGTCGTGATGAATTGAATAACATTTCATTCGCAATTGTCAGTTCACCATAATCTCTTGTAAATGGAATTGGTTCATAATCATCTAACCATGTTTTTGTTACATTGTTGTAGTGACCATCAACCAGATGCGCGCTGTTGTGAATGATTTTTAAACGAGCCATTAATTTATTTTCAGAAAAAGATTTTACAATACAAACATATCCGCCGAACAATCCATCGACTGCGTCAATCTGTAATCGTTTACCTTCATAACTTGTGGATAAAGCATACGCAAGAAATTCAATACCAACAGCAAGTTTAATTTCATCTGACGGAAAATTAATCTGCAGCACATCTGCTGCGAAACCAACATCCACTTTAAGGTTCGTTGATGCAGTGTAATAAAGTATTCCGAGTTTTGCTTCTTTGTGATCTGCTATCAATGGTTTAAAATTAAACTCAGATGGAAAAAATTTTGTGTGAGATGAATCCTGCGCTTTTACAGACACAATGGTGAGTAATAAGAAGATCCCAAAAACTTTTTTTAATGAAGGCAATGTATGAATCTTAAATACTGGTTATAATAAAATGTGAATATCGCTGATCAGATCTTCAGGAAGTTATTTAATAATTGAATACCTGCTTCGCCGGAGAGTTCTGGATAGAACTGCACTCCGTAAGCATTTCCCTTTTCAACCGATGCAGCATACCTGTTCTCATCATTTATAATTGATGTTGAATATTCGGTTTGAGGCATAAAGTAGTTGCCTTTGAAAAAAAATTTTTCACGTTCGTTGATCCCTTCAAAAAGTCTGGATGTTCCAATCAACGTAATTTCATCAAATTCATTTATATCACTTTCTTTTTGTTTAAGTCTTCCTGACTTAATCGGGAAAATCCCGAGTCCCGCAATGTTTTCGTTCGCAATATTTTCTGTCATTAGTTCAAGCCCAAGACCTATACCAAGTATTGGTTTTTTAATTACTCTAAGCACAGAATAGAGATTTAGCATATTCAGTTTACGCGCTCCGTCACATGCTTCACCTTCGCCGGTCAATATAATTTTATCCGACTTACATATAATAAATTCATTTTCTGTAACCTTATATTCTTGGTTTAGCGACGTAAGAACTTCGGGTAAAACACTTTCGTTTTTTTTTCCACATTCAATAACGGCTATCATAATAATTCGATTCCTTAATTCACAATTACAACTATTTCCGGTTTGTAATTTACAACAATTCCATAATATTGTTTATGCAGATAGTATTACTGAAAGAAAATGAATTGACTAGGATATTCGATGTGAGCAAAAAAAAGTCCCGCCAAAGCGGGACTTATAATCGTTCAACTAAATAAAAATTATTTGGTTAAAATCATTTTCTTTGTTGAAGAGAAGTTTGTTCCATCAATTCCCTGGGCATCGATCTGATAGAAGTAAACTCCGCTATTCAGGTTAGCAGCATTAAAATCAAAACTGTGTGAACCTACTGCATAATCTTTATTGATTAATGTTGCAACTTCCTGACCAAGAATGTTAAATACTTTCATTGAAACTTTTGAATCAACTTTCAATGAGAAATTGATTTTTGTACTTGGGTTGAATGGGTTTGGATAATTCTGTTCAAGAGCAAATTCTGCAGGAGTAACAACATCAACTTCAACGATGTTTGAATATTCAAATGCACCATCAAAGTCAACTTGTTTCAGTCTGTAGCTGTATGAACCCTGTGCAATATCTTTATCAATAAATGAATATGATTTTGCTTCAGTGGTTGTACCGTAGCCTTCAACAAAACCTACTGTTGTGTAGTCGTTACCCATTAATCTTTGAACTTCAAATCCTCTGTTATTAACTTCGGTAGCAGTTGTCCAGGATAAACTTACGTTGTTTCCGTTTGAGTTTGCTGAAAAAGATGTTAGTTCAACAGGAACTGCAGGCCCACCAGCATTAACTAATTCAAGAAACAAAGCGTTTCCATCAGCGGCATTGTCAAGAACCCATTCTCTAAATCCAATATAAATGTTAGAACCAGCAGGAACTAAACTACCTATATTGTAGCTATAGTATTTCCAGCCTGTATCTGCTGCACTGGCTGTAAAAGTAATATTTGCAACATTAATGGTAAATGCAGATGGGTTATTATTTACAGTAGTTGAGATTTTAATATCTAAGTGATCTAAGTACAAATCAGAAAACATTCTAGCCCAGAAAGATTAAGTATCATTCGGACCAACATTCATTATCTGAGGAGTTACTAGCCAGTTATCATTTGATGATGTTCCACCAAGTTGGTAACTCATATATGCCATAGCAGTTCCACCTGTTCCGGTTGGTGCGGGAGTTACTAAACCACCATTCCATCCGGGAATCGGGGTTGTGCCTGTTGTAATGCGTGCCCAACCTGTACTGCCTGATGGGACGTTAATTTGTGCCCAACCTGTTGGAGGAAATGTAGCTCCTTCAAACGACTCTGAAATAGTATTGCTGCTCATTGGTGAATCAAATACAAAAGAAGGATTTAAGGGATCTTTTACTGTTGGTTGACCAGAACGAGTTGCGTCCTGTGCAAAGTTAAAAGAAACCAATGATAAGAATAGAACAACCGCAAAAATTTTACGCATTAAGGCCTCCGATTAATTTTAAATTATGTAGAATGTGATTAGTAAATATCTAATCTGCCCAATAATAATTATTTTTATTCCTATAATCAAAAATAAATGAGTTTAACGTGTATTTTTTTCACTTTTTGTTGTAAAAACGGACTCCCTCACTCTGCAGTTTTTCTATCCACATCTCTTCAAGTGAATCAAGCTCTTTATCAATTTCTTTATCGGTTTCTTCTTTAAGTTCTAACTCATCAATAATTTTTATTTCAAAATTATTTGCGCCGTGTTTTTTGTAGTCTTCGATTAATTCCTGGTAAGGAAAACTTTCCATCTTAAGTGTGAACTCAAATCTTCTTACAACTGCCGGAAGGTTTTTACTTTTACCGATCAGCATTTTATTATCAACCTTGTTGTGAACAGCATAAATACCCGCAGGCTGTTTCTGCATTTTATAATCTTTGGTGATTTGTTTTTTGTTAATCATAATTTTTAAGAGTTAAAGTGTGTATTGAAACTTACAATTATCTTTTTTATTTTTTTACTGCGCAAACATTGTGGCGCATTTTCTAGTGTGTCTAACGAACGGGGTTGATTAACGAGAACAACCCCGTTTCGTTTTTTAAATCCTTATCAAAACTTAACTGCATCTTTATATTCATTACTTTGCTTTCCGTACTGTGATGCTAAAGCAGATTTAACTTTCCGTACAATATCAGCAAGAGTATCATAAAAATCTTTTCGTTCATTTACTGCTCTGCTGTATGCGACATATTTTTCTGCTACTTCGGCATTCTTTGCATCAACGGAATCAAGGAATAAAGTAAAATCAGCAATTGTTATGTTCACATTACCCGGTGTATATGATGGATTTGTTTTTACAATTTCAAGAGCATCTTTTGCATATCTTAACATTGATGCAAATGTACGTTCACTTGTTGATTTTGTTTTAGGTGAACTGTCAGTCCCGGCTTTCTTTCTTTTTACTTTTGCGCCGCGGATATCCTGGACTATTTTCTGTAATCTTTTAAAATCACCCGCCTTCTTTCCTTCCGGCAGTGATGCAACAAAATCCCGTATCTGCGAACAGCGTTTAATCAGACCGGCATCACCATGAAACAGCTCTTTTCTTTCAGCACGCACAGTTTGAAGTACGGAAAGTTTTGACGCCGTATTACTGTTTGCAGTACTGATAGAATCAAGCAATGCGTTTATGTTTGCAGGCAGTAAATTACTTACTCCCGGCTGATAAGAAGGGATTAACGAAAGATACGCGGCAAGGTTCCTGCCTTTAGTGTATTTTTCGCCAAAAGTTTTTTCAGATTGCTGTGGCATCTGTTTTCTTTCTCAAATGATAAGAAAATAATAGTAATCACTAAGATACTAACATCACTTGCTAAAGTAACAACTATTATTGATAAATAAAATATTATCCTTACTAAGATTTAAAGTTCTCTTGCTAATATTAATATTATAGTTGCTAAAATAAATATTACAAATGTGATATTAGCAAGAGTAATAAATATCTTAGCATTAGCAGTTTAAATCTTATCAATTAGAAATAAAATCTTATTAATAACAAAAATAATCTTAGCGATAGATAAACAAATTTTAGCATTAGACTAATTAATCTTAACAATTAATAAATATGCTATATATTAGGGGAGAGTAGGCAGAGATTTAGAATGTTTTGTTTGATTCTTTAGAGTTAAAATTTGCTTTATGGATGCTGAGACATAAGTCAACTGGTTTCTCTGATTGTTTAAAGATCTTGATCTACTTAATAGTTTACGCCTTATAGTCCGAAAAAGTCAAGAACAAATTTTCTTTTAAATTATCATCGGGAAATGAGTAATTAGAAATAAATAGCTCTTTGCCCAATTGATTCGACTCTTTATTAACATTTCGCATTCCGTATGTTAAATCCCAGGTTTTGATGTTAGCAAAAGAAAAAAGATCTTTTATGAAGTCACAATCATCATATGTAATCAACCATTTGTGTTTTGTTTGCTTAATTACGCTGGCAAATCTTTCGTGATCAAAAATTTTATGTAACGACCCATTTTTACCATACAGGGCAGATTTAGTTGCGGAGTAATAGGGGGGGTCAAGAAACAAAAATACATTATTACCATCAGCAAATACCACTTCTTCGTAATCAAGATTAGAAATTCTAGTATTCAACAAAATCTTTGAAAGAGATTTAACACGTTCGATACTTGATTCAGTAAACCTTTTATGGAACGCTGCATTTGAAAAACCACCACTTTCTGTCGTTCCAGAAAAGGTTATTCTGTTAAAAATGAAAAAAGCAGCTGCTTTCTTAATATTATCAAATGATTCTATATTCTCTAATAAAAACCTATATAATTCTTTTCCATCAGGATAACATGAACGGAATTCAAGAATTGATTCAATAAGGCTGTTTGGATTTTCCTTACTCTCATTCCAAAAATGATAAAGGTTTTGGTAAATATCGTTTATCCAAAAAGTTCTAGAGGGAAATTTTTGTTTTAAATAAACAAAAACAGAACCACCCCCAACAAAAGGTTCGCGAAATTCTTTAAAATCCGGTATTAATTTCGAAATCGAATCTATAGCCTTACTTTTACCACCAGGATATCTAAGTGGACTTTTAATCATTTCAGACGCCTTCAATAATAACTTCAAAATTGTTTGCCTTTGCTTCTGCGAAAAGTCTATCGATAATATCAACATTATTCGCATTAAAACCAGTTGAGACTTTAAATTGTTCTACTTCTGAAGTCGAGTTTTGAGAAGATATTTTTCCAGAAATATTAGTAGAGGTTAATTTTAAAACTGGCTTGGGAGTAAAATCAGTATCATTAATTTTTACTTCAGTTAAATTAGAATACAAAACCATTTTCAACAGACCATCTTTTATATCTCCTATACTTGGTAATTTTGAATTTCTTGAGTGTTTGCCTTCAATCAAAAATAAATTATTATCAACGATAGAAATTTCATCTGTCGTAAAGTAGTATTTCCCGCCAAGGTAGTTTTCGATTGTGATAGTTGCTTTTGTTGATGTTGATAAAAATTCTTTTGGCTGTAAAGTCTGCCTCTCTCTATTCTGAGCTTCTTTAGCTTTATTTCTTGACGTAGCCATAAAATCTGCTACTCCTTTCTGAAATTGACTTTTAAAGCGTTGTATCCCTCTAGAATTATGAAACGAAACTTTTAATTTTTTTTCAAGACGATTATATGTTTCTTGAACAATATCAATCAGCGACGGAAGAGTATCATTTATTTCTTTTAAATTCCAATGCAATGCTGAGCTATGATAATTACTGATTTCCAAAATTTTATTTTTAACATAGTTGTTATCGAACTCTTGATCTGTAATCTTGTTTTCTCTTGAAGGATGGATGACAGCGTTATTATAATAAGCAAGAATAACATAGACATCTAAAAGACTCATTAATGAAACTGTATCCCATTGAATAAAGTCACGGTCTCCTTTTGACCCCTCATCTTTAATAATTGGGATTACTGTAATTCTTTTAGGGACATTTAGAGAATTATAAACTCTTTCAAAAGGATATGATCGAGTTCGTTTGGGCGAAACCCACTTTGAAATTCCATAGTTGTATTGTTTGTCGGATAATAAAAAACAAGAAGGGGCTGAATTAATATTGAAATCTTTAAAACTAACCTCTGTTAAATCATCAGTGCAGTTTACATTATACTTAATTCCAGTAATTTTTGCGGAAATGTTCATGTCATTTGTGTTCCTTAGATTTTTTCTTTTCAATATATTCAAGAGTAACAAACTTATATTTGCCAGTTTTTCTTTCAATGATTTCAAAATTGTCCTCGTGGTTGAAAATGTCTGAACTTACATCAAAACCAATTTTCTTTCTGATAACTTTTTCTAAATCGCGTATTATTTCAATACCAACTGAATTTCTTTTTAATAAGCGGGCAACTTTCATTGTTGTTCCGCTTCCTAAAAATGGGTCTAGAACAGTTTCTCCAAAATATGAATACAATTTAATGATTCGATAAGGTAATTGTTCTGGAAATGCCGCAACATTTTTTTCCAGTGATGAACCGGGCAAAACATTTGTCATTTCCCAAAGGGTTTTATGCCAATTATTATTTTGAAATTCTTTTTTATCAATTTGCGAAAGTTCACGTATTTCTTTTGAAATAGAACGATAATCAAATTTCCCTTTCTGAAAGATCACGATACTCTCTAAAAGATTATCGGGATAATAATACATAGGGAACGGATTCTGTAATATTACACCACTTCGTTTACTAATTCTTAAATACCCATCCGGCTTCTTCCAAATTATCCTATCTCTATAACGAAAACCCGCATTCTGAAATATCTTTGTTGCATCGGCAACGATCGGGTATTTGGTCCCTTTTACCAACATATCATCAATATTTAATGCGACTATGCGTCCATCCTGTAATACGCGAAATGATTCTTTTGCAAAATGATTTAAAACACCCAAGTATTGTTCATAATTGCTAAAAAGTCCATCGTAATCGAATGGCGCATTATAGTATGGTGGTGAAGAGACTATCAAATGAATGCTTGAATCACGAACTTCACTCATTTCCATACAATTACCAAAAATCAACTTATGATTTGTCTTCATATAATTTTTTTTTCATATCAAATTTAATTCACTTCTCTATTCCTATCAATCCAATAACCCCAGGCAATGATTAACCATTGCGCATTGCCGACTATTCCTATTGATTCAACATTTTCCGGCGGGGGACCAAACAGGTTGGCAAGGTACATTACAATCAGAAATATTATCAATCCCAATAAAGCATAAACACCCGTTTTGTTTTTCTTTTTTGTTGATTTATAATAAAGAAAAACTCCGGCAGCAAACACCAAGCCTTCAAGAATTACTGTCGCCGCAAAACTATTCCATAAACCAAATCCGACTTTCAATTCACTACCCGGAATTATCGGCAGATCAGGAATGTGAACGAGCAAATCAAGAAACCAGTGAGTTAATACTAGTGCACCGAGTATTAATGCCGTCTTAAATTTTTTCTTAATGAAAAAGTAAACTGCGCCGAATACTACCGCCCAGACAATCACGCCAAACAAACTGTGTGTAAAAGGATAGTAAGTAAAATCAAGCGGCGTTACTGCAGATACTGTTTTGTTTATTTCAACGCGTTCAATACCAAGTAAAACAAAAACGGGCCAGATCAGATCAATCCATTGAGCAGCCATAAAGTATGTACCGAGCGAAGCAGACCTATCAAATTTTTTACCTGCAAAACCGGCTCCGAAATGTCCAATAAACATTGTTACCTCTTAAGATATTGTGCTTAAAACAAAGTGTTAAAAAATGTTAATTACGGGAACTATATTATATCACCCTGCATCTAACCTGCTGAAAAAAAGAAAGGACTAAAAATGACTCGGACTAACTTAATAATTTTTTTGATTTCTGTGTTTGCTGTTTTTCAAATGACATTGGCACAGGAAAAAACATCTGACAAACTGAAAGATGTTAAAGGTGATATACAAAAGATCACCATCACAACAGAAAACGGCGATGTTGTTATTGAAGGCGATGAAGCACAAAAACTTTTTAAAGATATGAAAAAGTCTTCTTCAAAAATGAAATTCAAAGTTTTTTCTTCTGACGGCGATGATGATGTGATAAAAAAGAAAAAAGTAATTATCCTTGATTCGGATGCAGATGACGATATGGTCTGGAATTCTGAAGATGACAGCGATGATGAATTTGATGTGATGATCCTTAACGATGATGATGACTTTGAATGGGGAAGCGGCGAGGGAATGGATAAGAAAATCAAAATCACAATTAACGATGGAAAGAAAAAAGTCGAAGTAACCACAAATGAAAATGGCGAAGAAAAAACCGAAGTGTATGAAGGCGATGAAGCGGAAGAATATCTGAAGAAACATGAATCAGACGAGATGAAAATAAAAATTGAAAAGCCCGGTAAGGATAAAAAAGTAAAAAAGATCATCATCGAAAAGAAAAGCGATGATGTAAAAGAATAGTGTTACCACTAAAAAATTAAAGGCTTGTTGAATAACAAAATTTCGACAAGCCTTTTTTATTGGAGAAAATTATTTGACCAGAAAGTGACTGAACAAATGAGTAAGGGCATAGTCTAACAGCACAGAATTAATAAATTATAATTGGTACTGGTGAAAGATGACATCTTTGTTAAATAAAATTAAAACTGTTAGCATCAGTAAAGTATAGATTTAGTGATTAACAATTATAATCAGAAAGATGTAATCTTTTGTCGATCTTTTTTAGTAGGCTAAGTAAATAATATATTTGCGGGAGGAATTATTGTGAATTGATTCCATTGTTTCACTAATCAAAAAAGGCTCTGTATGAATAAAGAATCAGTCACACTTCGCATACTCTTCACCGGCGCACTCGTCATCGCTCTTTTAGTTCCGCTTGTAATGATCCAATCGCTTATAACTGAAAGGCAATCTTACAGGCATGAAGCAATTACCGAAATTGGAAAAGGCTGGGCGGGAGAACAAACCCTTGCCGGTCCCGTTCTTACTTTTGTTAATGAATATATAATAACTGAAAACGAAAAAACCTTTACAAAGCAGGATGTGAAATATGTTCTGCCGGATGATCTTGTCATCGAATCAAAAGTGCATCCCGAAATACGTTACCGGGGTATTTACCAGACCATCGTTTATAAAACAGATTTAATCGTAAAAGGGAATTTTAATCCTGCCAGGATAAAAGAAGTTTTTAATCCGGATATTTTAAAGGAAAGTTACTTATCATTTAATGTCAGTGATCCGAGAGGCATAAAAGAAAATATTAAACTAAGATGGGATAACGCTGAACAGGTAGTTAAACCCGGATTAAAAGACAGGAATGTTTTTAAAAATGGATTCTATTCATCACTTAAAATTGAAAAAGATAAACCCGGCTATAACTTTGAACTTACACTAAGTCTTAATGGTGTTGAATCACTGAACTTTGTACCCGTTGGCAAAAACACAAAAGTTAATGTTAGTTCAACATGGCAAAGCCCTAACTTCTCAGGAAATTTTCTTCCGTCAACAAGAGAGATAAATGATAATGGATTTACAGCATCGTGGAATGTGAATGAATTCAACCGGACATTTCCACAGGACTGGAACAGCAGCACATACAATATTTTTGATGATGCCTTCGGAGTTCGTTTTGTCATTCCCGCTGATGAATACCAGCAGACAATGCGTTCATCTAAATACGGAATACTGATTGTGCTTCTGACCTTTTTAAGTTTCTTCCTTGTCGAAGTATTCAGCGGCAAAGCGACACACCCGATACAATATTTGTTAATCGGACTTGCGTTAGTGATCTTCTATTCACTTCTCCTGGCGTTGTCTGAATATATAAAGTTCCAGTATTCCTATTTGCTTGCGGCTGTGCTTGTGATAGGATTAATAAGTCTTTATGTAAAAAGTATTTTTAAGAATGGCAGGATAACATTGGCAATAGCTGGTTTGCTCTTTATGTTTTACGGATTTGTTTACGTGATACTTCAGTTGCAGGATTATTCGCTGCTACTTGGTAACATCGCATTGTTGCTGATACTTGCATCAGTTATGTTCTTCACAAGAAAAATTAACTGGTTTGATGTGCTGAAAGGGAAATCAAAAACGCAGGGATAAATTGTAATTTGGAATAAAACAGAGGTTGTCTCAAAAACTTAAAAATTGTCAGGCTGAGCTTGTTGAAGACTGACAATTTGAATTATCATGACCCTTCGATCCCATAGGGACGGGCGGGCTCAGGGTGACAGAAAAAAAATTACTTTTGAGACAACCTTTTCTACCTTAAAATAAACGGGTTCTGTCAGTTATTATTTTTAAGTACTTCTTTTAAAACCGTAGCTTTATCAATTGGTTTTGTACAGAAGAACCAGTCATAACACTTAACATCTTTTTCTTTACCATCCATTCTGTCCTTTGCTGTTCCACAGGACCCGGCAGGAGGAACGATAACATCATCACCTGGTCTCCAGTCAGCAGGAGTTGCAATTGAAAATTTATCCGCAGTCTGCAGAGCGATAAGAACCCTGTAAAGTTCATCAAAGTTTCTTCCAAGACTTAAAGGATAATAAATGATTGTTCTTATGATTCCCTTGGGATCGATAAAGAATACCGCGCGAACAGCTTTTGTATTGCTTTCGCCGGGCTGAATCATTCCGTACTTCTTTGCGACTTCCATTGTTATATCTTCTATCAAAGGAAATTTAACTTCTACATTTTTCATTCCCTTGTATTCAATTTTATCTTTGATAGTTCTTAACCATGCTATGTGGCTGTAAAGACCGTCAACAGATAAACCAACCAACTTACAGTTAGCTTCAGCAAATTGATTTTCCATTGAAGCGAATGTCATAAACTCCGAAGTGCAGACCGGAGTAAAGTCAGCAGGGTGACTGAACAGAATAACCCATTCACCTGAATAATCCTGTGGGAAATTAATTTCGCCCTGTGTAGTTACGGCTTTGAATGAAGGTGCTTTATCGCCAATCCGCGGCATAGCTATAGTTTCGTTTTGAATTGTTTGTTCCATTGAAGTTTTCTCCCATATTATATTTTTATTTGTTCTGACCGTGTGATGAAAACATCAAAGATTAGATTCAAAAATTCATGATCATTTCTTTTTATAGATAGAGAAAGGAGGGGGAGAGAAAAGAGAGAATAATTATGAAGCAACTATTGTCTGATGACAAGTTTAAATGCAGTTAAAGGATTTAGATCTATTCATTAAATCTCACCTCATACCCGTTATTAACTTAATCGCATTTTTCTTAAGATCATCATAAGCCCCGTTATTCTGGTTACAGAACAAAACGAGAGTAATGTCTGATGAAGGAAAATACTGGAATTCAAAATTCACTCCGCCTGCTGTTCCTCCGTGACCGTAACTTGTTTCCTGCCCTGATCTACTCAATATAAATCCATAGCCATAATCGAAATCCATAGGCTCTTTAACACTTTTATTCTTTGCTGAAATCATATTCAAAAAAGTATTACGGGAAACAATTTGATTGTTCTTTAATGCAAGAGAGAATTTCAGAATTTCTTTTGCATTTGAATAAGCTCCGCCCGCAGATGTTCCCTTTGATTCTTTATTTCTCTGAACCGGCTCAACCCATTCTCCGTTATCGCTGTTTCTTATTAAAGGAAGGGCAAGATTTTTTTCTGTTTGATTAAAGTATCCGGAAGTTTTCATATCAGCCGGATTGAAAATAAATTCCTGTACAACATCAAAAAAAGTTTTCCCGGTCACTTTTTCTATAATGGCACCAAGCAGAATAAAATTGGAGTTGCAGTATTGATATACTGTCCCTGCATCAACATCAAAACCGGATTTATAAACAAGCCGAAGATGATCGTTAAGATTTTTAGCTGAATAAAATGCTTTATCATTTTGCCCCGACCAGTATTCAGCAACTCCTGAAGTATGAGACAAAAGATGGTGAATCGTAATCTTATCAGCTTTTGAATTATCAGTAAATCCATTCAGGTACTGCGTTATCTTATCATCATAACCAAGTTTTTTCATTTCAACTAATTTTGCGATACACAGAGCGGTAAACATTTTCCCACCTGAGGCAATATTGAATAGAGTTTTATCCGTCACAGGGATTTTCTTAAATGGATTTTCAAATCCAAAATATTTTTCAAAGATGATGTCGTTACCTTTTGCGATCAATATACTTCCGTACAAGTCATATTCATTATTTAGTGTTTTAATGTAATTATCCAGCCAGTCGAGGGTGCTTTTCTGTTCAATGCTTCCGTTGGGAAGCGAGACCGGTTCAGAAACATCTGCAATAAAACCGATTGTGTTTAATTTGTGCGGCGGTTCAGGATCAAGCCGCCATTGAAAATCTTTCCACATCACATCATCTTTTTTCTTTGCGTAAAGACGCATTATGAAACTTTTGCCTTCGTGCATATCAAATGATAAAACTTCCGAATGGTGATATGTTAATGGGGCATACTCTGAGTGCATCTTTTTAACAAACGCCAGCAGCCTGTCTATACCCGTTTCATTCAATGTTGATTTTGAAAATATTTTTGATATGATTTCCTTTTGTTCAGTTTCCGAATCAGAATTAACAGCCTTAATAAATAATTCTCCGTAGTCATCAGGTTTGTTTTGTGAAAGTAAAATACTGGCTATGAACACAAAACAGTAAACAGTATACCAAAAAGTTTTTTTCATTTATTTAACCTTCTTGAATTCATAATTGTCATAAATCATACCGGTGACAATATTATTATTTATGTTAAATGTAATTATTTCACCTGCGCCAAACTCAAATTCAACCCTTGCCGAATTTTTATTTTCAAAAGGGGTAGCATCGGCATCAATATTACCAAATTGAAAATGAAGATTACCATTGCTGACTGTTACAACCATTTTACCATAAAATTCATGATAATATTCGCCGGCATAGTTGTTCATTGTTAATTCCAGTTGCCACGTTCTGGATTTGATTTTTTCATAATGACTTTTAATTGCACTGAGCATTTGTTCTTTCATTTTCAAAAGTTGATTTTCCCTGGTTGAATATAATTCATCTGCGGATGATTTATCATTAAACCAATCGTAAACATATGTTGAAAGCAAATCGGCAAGAAAGCCTGCGAACATCTCGTTTGACATTACAACAACCCCGAGTTTCTTTTCCGGGATGAACGATATTTGTGCCGATGTGCCCGGATAAGTTCCTGTATAATAGAAAACTGTATCACTGTTGTGCGTTCCAATCCGCCACCCAAGTCCATGCCCTTTCAGCTTAAAAGACGCGACTGTTCTTTTGGGTGGATTATCGATAACCAAATCCAGTTGATGCGTCCGGTTTATAACATCCTTTTCAATTACCTGTTTATTATTTATTCTGCCTTCATTAATATGAACAATTAAGAACTTAGCCAAATCTTCCGGAGTTGAAAAAATGCCGCCAGCAGAATGAATTGTGTTATCAATTTTCATTTGAGGTATCTCTGTTAAACCTTCGTTTGAAAAATTATATGGAATTGCCAGAGTTTTTTTGTTCTCAATTAATTTTGAATAATAAATATAAGTGTCAATCATACCGAGAGGTTTGAAGATTTCTTTTTCAAGCATATCTCTCCAGTCAACATCAAGATACTTTTTCATTAAGATTGAATAAATATTGTATCCCAGGTTTGTGTATTTATATGTTCTGTTATTGCTATTGTATTGTGTTGCTTTTTCTAAGACGGGGAGAATTTCGTTATAAGAACTTCTACCGGAGTATGCCAATCCAAAAGTCAATGGATCATTGGATAAGCCTGAGTGATGTGTGAGAAGTTCCTTTATAGAAATGTTTGCCCTGTAAATACTGTCATCGGAAAAATTAATATCATTGAGATACTTTGTAAAATTATCTTCGACTAAAATAGTTTTGGACTGATTAAACATTGCTGCTAATGTTCCCGTAAATGGTTTCGTACAAGAGGCAGTATAATAAATTGTTTTTGTGTCAGCAGGAATATTCTTCTTCAAATCCGCATAACCGACCGCCTTTGAGAAAATAATTTTGTCATCTTTAACAACAGCAATAGAAATTCCCGGTAAAACATCATTAAACAGGGAATATTGTCGTTCCAACACCTCAGAAAATTTTTTATTAAAATCATCTTCCTGCGCATTTACATAAAATGACAAAAAGATTAAATGAAGCATAACCAAAAGAAAGCATGTACTGTTTTTTTGTTTCATCATAAATTTCATTTTAAATCCATCATCTTAATTGTTTGAGAATAATTGTTGGCTATTAATCTTAAAAGATAGATCCCGGAAGAAGGACCAATTAAAATATTTTTCTGTGTTTTTCATTTAATCCAAGTTCTTGCAGATGTTTATACAACTCTTCCGATTCCTTTCCTCCTTTTTCAGCATGTTGTAATAGCGTAAAACCATGCGGACCTGCTGAATTAAGTAATACCGGATATTCAATGAGCAATGATTTTACTATTTCCGTTTTTCCTAACATTGTTAGTACAAAAATATCCGCCCGTGCACCTCTATCAAGAAGATAGTTGGCTGTATCTTTCAAACCCATATGACCTGCAGCACCAATTGCGGTTTCAAAATCACCGCCGCCCCAATCCCAGGCAGCATTTAATAACATTGGATGTTCATTTAACATCTGCTTCACTTTACTAAAATCGGTGTGTGCTATTTTAACGAACTCATTTACAATTTCAGGTTTGATTGCAGGTGGTTTATCCTTTTGTTGTGCCAGCAGGAAATTTGGTATTGTTAAAATTCCGGCTGCAGCAAGAAAACTTTTAGAGAGGAAATTTTTTCTCGTGATTGAAGTTTGAAGTTCATCAGCATTATTCATTTTAAATACATCATCTTAATTGTTTGAGAATAGTTATTTGCCATCATTCTTAAAAAATAAATTCCGGAAGTAAGAGAATGATCACTTAAATCCAGATGCATTGTATATGTGCCCGAAGGTTTTTCTTCGTCAACAAGTGTTGCAACTTCATTGCCGAGAATGTTAAATACACTTAGCACAACCCTTACAGGGGACGCATAATATGCGTCCCCTACGGTGAATTGTATTTTTGTTGTCGGGTTGAATGGGTTTGGAAAATTCTGGTAAAGATGAAATCCATTTTCTATGCTTCCGGTTTCCTCTTTAACCGAGGTTACCTGGACAGGTCTGAACAGAATGCTGTTCGGCGACATCATATTTCCCTGGTTAGTGAAAATATTTAAATACGATCCATCCGGTGAAAACCTTTTTATATGATTTTGTGTCCAGTCGCAAATGTATAGATTGCTGTCGGGACCAAACGCATAACCTTCGGCATTTGTTAATCCCGAGGCAAACGTTTTAATAAATTCTCCTGATGAATCAAATTGTTGAACAACACCGAGTACCCAATCAATAACAAAGAGATTACTGTTATTATCAAACCACAGGTTTGTTGGACCCTGTAAGTGTCCCGCTTCAGTGAATACGCGTATGAAGTTCCCTGAAGTATCATACATCCTCACATCTATAGAACCATAACAAGCTACATATAGATTTCCTTCATCATCCCATTCGTGTCCAAGAGCAAGATTAATTGATGGAGTGAATTCATCAATGAATACACCGGATACTCCATTGAACCTTACAATTTTATTTTTTGTAGTGCCCCACTGGCTTACATATAAATAGCCATCAAGACCAAAAGTAATTTTAGTCGGGTTGTCTAAAACATAACCACTCGTAAACTGTCTGATATAATCCCCGGACATTTTATCATAAAGCAGTATGCCTGTATTACCGCGACCCGAAACAAGTATGTTGCCATCAGTTCCGATTTTCAGATCCTGGGTATTACTCAATCCGCCTGAACCGGTAGAAATAAAATCGTCAATATAATCTCCGGTTTGCGCATTAAATTTTTTTACTGAATGAGTGTTTCTGCTGCTTACAAGCATTTCGTATTCATCAGTTTGTGCTAACAAAGGAAAAGTTAAAAGCAGATAAAAGAAAATTTTATAAATATTGTTCATGTCAGTTTATCCCCTAATCATTTCAGGTACATCATTTTTATAGTCTGAGAAAAATTATTTGCGACCAATCTTAAAAAATAAATTCCTGACGCTAATTGTCTTTTATCGTGTTCAGCATTCCAGTTGAAAGTATGTGTGCCCGCTGATTTATACCCGTCAAACAGGGTTTCAATTTTCTGCCCGGTTTCATCATAAATATAAATCTTTACCTTGCTTTCTTTTTGCAGGTCAAATTTTATTTGAGTTGAAGGATTGAATGGATTGGGATAATTCTGATATAACTTAAAATCTCCGGGAAGTTCAGTGAAGTCATCCTCAATATCGGTTGCTAAGTCAATCGCTTTAGTTTTCCAGGCACCGCGTCCAATAGTCGCAATTCTAATTGTTCTATCTAAAGGATGGTAATGAATATCATAAGTTCTTACAATCGGCAAGCCTTCGTTAAATGGAAACCATTCATTCCCTCCGTTAGTTGAGGCATAAACACCAAGTTCCGTTGCAAGATAAATATGACTGCTGTTATACGGACTGATAGTTAGAGCGTATACAAAAATATCCGGTAAATTGTTTGTTATGTTGGTCCACGTTTCTCCAAAGTCAGTCGACTTTTTAATATGATCCTGGTTTAATGAAGCGCTGTTACGTGTTGCATACAATGTTCCCGAAACACTCGGGTCAACTTCAAGGTCAGTAACTCTCCATGTCGGTCTTGATGAATTATTCAGACTAATCCAATCTGTTCCTCCGTTTGTTGACCTCCAGACAGACCACGAAGTATTTGTATAAGCATGAGCATAAATTATATCAGGATTAATTTGATCAACCGCCAGCGTATTTACATTTGGAATATTAGCGACAGGAATCCAGAGATTTCCGCCATTTGTGGTTTTATAGATCTTAGCGGTACTTGCAGTAAACAATGTTGTCGATACTGTTGGATGCATAATAAGAGGCGCAATAAGAATTCCGCTTTCAGTTATTCCGTTATTAATTGGAAAAGTTGATGTCGGTGAAGCTCCACCATTAGTACTTTTTCTATGATGACCGACAAAGTAATCTCCGTAAAAGATGTTATTGTTATTAGGATCGATGATAACATTCGTTCCGTCATTATCTGACCATCTTGTCCATTTAGTATTTCCGTTAGTGTTAATTAATTTTTGAAGTCCGTGATCCTGGAACCCGCCTATTATTAAATTTGTATCTGTAGGAGAACTCGCTATTCTATGTATCAATGCAGTTACTAAACCGTTATTCATTTTATCCCAGGCCGCTCCTTTATTTGTTGATCGTTGAACTCCTCCATCATTAAAAGCATATACAATGTTTGAATCTGCCGGAGGAAAACCGATATCCCACTGATCGACATAAGTTCTGCCGGGATAATTTGGAGATGGTGCATTATATACATCTACCTGTGTCCAGCTTATTCCGCCGTTCGTTGATCTCCAGTTTGTTATTCCCCCATAATGAATTATCTCCGGATCGAATGGATTAATTCCAACCACATTAACAAACCAGCCATAGCAGCTTGTAGTGTCATAAGGTGCGCACAAAGCCTTTGGTGCTGTGGTTATTTGATTCCATGATTCCCCACCATCAGTGGTTTTATATAATCCAATGGGACCAAAATTATTCGCATCAGATAAAGACGCCAGAAGTATTTCAGGATTTGAAATTGAAATTGCAAGTGATGAAAATCCGATTGCGCTGCTTTGAGGAATTCCATTTGTTAAAACATTCCATGTTATTCCCAAATCTGTGGATTTTATAACTCCCTCAGCTCTTATTACTGAGTACAAATTATTTGTGCTCGTTTGATCAATCACAAGAGCTGAAGCTCTTCCGCTTCTTAATAGTGACCAGTTTTCCCCGGCATCTGTTGAAAGCCAGATGCCATTGCTTGCTGCCATATAAACCGAATCAACACTTCCCGGTTTCCAGACTAACTTCAGGACTGAAATGTTTTGTCCAAGAGAATAATTAAAATTTGTCTGGTACCATGTTTCTCCGTTATCTGTAGATTTTAAAACACCCACTCCAGGACCCATAGTTATCGATAAAAATCTGTCATTGCCTGTTCCTGCAAGAATAATATTTCCATTAACAGGACATACTTCCAGATCAGAAATAATCATTGATGGAAGTTCATCAGTCATTGGTTCCCACAATTCACCGCCGTTTGTAGTTCGCCAAATTCCACCCATTGCAGAACCCGCCCATAGTATATCAGGATTAACAGGATCAAAAGCGTGACAAGTCATTCTTCCGCTGTGAAGATCAATTGTGTTTGGTCCGAGATTTATCCACTCTGATACTAATTGTTTTTCACTCAGTGAGAGATAATTCAGATTTGATTCCTGGAAAACATTCCAGCGATACTGTTCCCTCTCTGAAAAGTTAACTGCTTTATTTATCTGGAATTCTGATTTCTCTCTTACAAACTGTTTGTAACCGGAGCCTTTCAGATCCCTGTTCTGTAAAAAATAATTATCATGATAGTATTGATCCCATTGCTCAAAAACATGTTCAACAGCATTTAGTGATTGGATGGAATCACAATCCTGGCTGTATAAAACCATGGAGTAAAGTAATGAGAATAATAAAGCAAATAGTAAATGACGATTCATTTTACACCTCGATGAAAAAAATTTTCTACCGGAAATTTTTTAGAATGAATCTAATTTTCGATGAAGAACAATCTTTGTCAAAACCTGCTAATTTTTCGTCAGAAATTTGGTGGGTGAAATACCGATATTTTTTTTGAATGACTTACTGAATGAATGAATATCTGCAAAACCACAAATGTGTGCGATTTCACCGACGGAATAATTCTGTTCATTTAACAATTCTTTTGCCTCATTCAACCGTCGTTTCAAAATGTAATTATGTGGCGAGGTTCCAAACACTTCTTTAAATGATCTGAAAAAGTGAAACTCTGAAAGACAGCATTGCGCGGCGATTTGTTTTATGTCAATTGGATTTCGGAAATTGCTGTCAATAAAATCTTTGCCTGTTAGCAGCCTTTTGAGGATTTCTTTTTTTGTCGAAAGTTTTGAAGATGAAAGTGAATTCAGTCTGTTCAGGTTTTCAAATTCATGTAATGCAGCAAGCTCAGCGAGCTGTAAAAAAAATTCATCATCAATTATTGAAGAATCAAAACCATTGCTGATTATGTTTGAATAAAGTTTAATCAGCGTTTTTCCAAGTTCGCTGCTATCAACAGAATAAACGTTATTAAAAAATTTTTTTGAATGAAAATAACCCAGGAAACTATTATCCAGATTGATTGTTCTGTCAGGTGAAAGGATGTGGCAAGCCTGGTTAATAAGGTTTATATCAATATCAACGCATAAACCTTTTACAATAGTTTTGGACTCAAAAAAACCAAGACTTTCGCAAGGTGAAGTGGCAGTTAGAAATTTCATTTCAGGAACGACAAATTCTTTTCTGTTGATTTTGTAATACTCTGTCCCTGCCAGGCTAAGTTTGATTGAATAACTATTTACAACATTTGGAAAGTAAGCCGCTTTCAGTTCAGAAAGAGAAATAAAATTTTCACCTCGTGAATTTCTTTTTACTCCCAGGCTTTCATCTGTCAGATGAAAAAAATATTTGCTGTTGTTGTTGATCAAGTGGTTAAACGATTCAGTGATTGGTTTGAACTTAAGCTAAATAAACAATGATCTAAAACATAGGGAAAAATTTGGAGTTTAATTTTCAGATGACAGCAGGTTCAATTGAAGGTTAATAGGCATTCCTTACATTAATCATAGTCAATACGAATTATCAAAATCAGATTATACACAGATGTAAGTTTATTATGATACAAAGCTTACTTGCCCGCTGTTAATTATTGTTAGCCGCCGAAGTGAATTTTATGAAAATTCATTCACTCATATTCATTTTCAGGAAAGGCACTGAAATTGTTCTATGATGTTATTATAAAAAATTATTGATAGTCAAAAAACTTTATTATAAGTTAAGTTTAGCAAACGGTGTAGATTGAGGGACAATTATCTGCACCAGCCGGAGTCACACAAAAAAATAATCAATTTCAGTAATCACCAAACAGTATTCGGTGGTTTGTATTTACGATAATTTCCTATAGAGGGGGGAGATTTGGTTAGAGAATATACTCCGCTTTTTGATGAAACTGTTGAATATATTGTTTCATCTGCTCCTGTAAAAACAACAAATCAAAATTCAACCGGAAGAATACCGGGAATTTTTTTCTACATTAAAATCAGACCAAGATTCATCTTACACATTAATTCTATCACAAATAATCCTCGGAGACATCAATCATGTTTTCTGTGGGAGGAGGAAAAATGTTCAATAGTACAAATATCAATTTCAGCAGGGTTATGAGGATAGCTGCAATAATTGTTTTATTGCTCTTATCTCCTGACGCATATTCACAAACAGCTATTCAATTTGACGGCACAAATGATTATGTAACATTTGGCCAGGCAACTTCGACACTTGGGGCTCAGTCATTCACAGTTGAATGCTGGTTCCAGAGAACAGGCGCCGGTGTTGGAACCTCTACTGGTACAGGAGGTTTTACCGGAACCACCTTTGTTCCAATTCTTACCAAAGGAAGAGGGGAAGCAGAAGGAAATAATGTTGACATGAATTATGCACTGGGTATAAGAAATACCGACAATGTACTTGTCGCAGATTTTGAAGAGGATAATTTATCCGCGACTTCAGGATTAAATCACCCTATAATAGGTATAACGG
>JAEXTA010000068.1 GCA_023453665.1 Bacteroidota bacterium
ATTCCAATCGCTTACAACAAATCCGTTAAACTTCCATTCATCTCTCAAAATATCATTCAATAAATATTTACTGCCTGATGCAGGAATGCCGCCTATCTCATTGAAGGATGCCATTAAAGTAAGAGCTCCGGCATCAACACCTGCTTTGTACGGAGGCAGATAAATATCTCTGAAGGTTCTTTCGGAAATATCCACAGTATTATAATCTCTTCCAGCTTCCGCACCTCCGTAACCTGCGTAGTGTTTAACGCAGGCAATTATATTCAGATCAGAAAGATTTCCCTGGTAGCCCCTTACGTGTGCTGCAGACATTAACGAACCAAGGTATGGATCCTCTCCGCTTCCTTCCATAATTCTTCCCCATCTCGGGTCGCGTGCTATATCTACCATTGGTGAGAACGTCCAGTGAATGCCTGCAGATGCAGCTTCGATTGACTGGAAACGTGCAGACAACTCAACCATTTCCGGCTGCCACGTTGCGGCTTCACCGAGAGGTATCGGGAATGTTGTTTTGAAACCATGGATAACATCAAGTCCAAAGATTAATGGAATTTTTAATCTTGATTCAGTCACAGCAACTTTTTGCAATTCATATGTAAACTCTGCACCGATGGCATTTAAGAAAGATCCTATTTTTCCTTCCCTTATTAATTGTCTGTATTGATCAGGAACATTTACTTTTATTGTTGGTCCCCATCCAATACCATATGATAATTGATTAAGTTGTCCGATTTTTTCTTCGAGTGTCATCAAACTAAGTACAGAATCAATTCTACTTTCAATTACCGGATTTAGTGTTGTATTACTTTTTTGATCCCCGCCGTCATTCAGTGTGAATCCTAAAAGCAAAAACATAAAGATTAATAACAGAACCGGGTAAATCGTTTTAAAGAAAGCTGCTTTCATTTTTTCCTCTGCAAGAGTTAGAATTTCAATGCCAGATAAATTCTCATATCCGGCATCCGTTGTTTGTAAAAAATTTTTCAATAGCTTAATCCATATCCATATGGAAATAACGGGTCATAATTTATATCTCCGCTATTGATGGGAATCTGCGACATACTTTTGGGCCACGAATGAGAAAGTTTTCCTGTCGGATTGTAATCACCGAAAAGCACATCAGCTACACCCTGACCTTCAGTACCGGGAAGCCAGGCTGCAATAAACGCGTCAACATTGTTTAAGGTAGGTTCAATCAGCATTGGTCTGCCGGAAACAAGAATAACAACAACAGGTACGCCGGCATTTCTAATCCTGTTAATTGCCTGAACATCTTCTGATGATAAACTTAAATCGTCTCTGTCTCCGTTATATTCTGCATAAGGAGTTTCACCAATAACTACAACGCCTACATCAGCACCGGCTGCACCGGTTCCATCAACCGAATGTGTTACCTGTGTTGATGTTGAAACTGTATTCTGAATTGCTTCAAGTATTGTTGTGCCGTGTGTTATTTCACCACTACCGCCTTGCCAGCTTATTGTCCAACCGCCGCATTGATTTCCGATGTCATTTGAATTTTTGCCTGCAACGTGAATACGCGTAAGGTTTTTTGAAAGGGGTAAAACACTGTTGGAATTTTTTAGAAGCACTAAGGATTGTCTTACACATTCTCTAGCAACTTCACGATGTGCTGCGGAACCAAGTGAAGCGGTAAGGCTTCTGTCAGTTAATGGTCTTTCGAACAATCCCATCTGCATTTTAACTTTTAAAATTCGTCTTACTGCATCGTCGATTCTTGACACTGATACTTTGCCGCTGTTAACAAGTGTACGAAGTATGCTGATGAATTCTTTGTATCTGTCAGGAACCATTATCATATCAAGTCCGGCGTTGATGGAGATTTCAATATCACTTGCAAAGTCGCCGGGGATCTGATCTATTGCAGCGTAATCACTGATCAGGAATCCTTTAAAACCCAATTCATTTTTTAAAACATCTGTAAGAAGATATTTATGGCTGTGAAGTTTTTGTCCGTTCCAGCTGCTGTAAGAAATCATAATAGAACCAACGCCTTGCTGAATAGCTGCGATGTAACCCGGAAGATGTAACTGTCTTAAAGTCTGTTCATCACAAATTGTGTTTCCCTGGTCATCACCGTCAACAGTTCCGCCATCACCAAGAAAATGTTTTGCGCATGCAAGCACTGATGTGTTTGCACTAAGATCACCCTGTTGATAACCTTTTATTTTTGCATCAGCCATCATTACTGCAAGTTCAGGAGTTTCACCAAAACTTTCATAAGTTCTTCCCCATCTTTCATTTCTTGCTACTGCAATACATGGTGAGAATGTCCAGTCAATTCCTGTTGCTGCAACTTCTTTAGCAATTATTGTTGCGGCTTGTTGAACTAAAGCCGGATTTCTTGTACAGCCAAGTCCGATATTGTGCGGAAAGATAACTGCGTTCTTTACATTGTTGTGACCATGAACCGCATCGATACCATATATCAAAGGTATTTTTAATCTTGTTGTAACGGCATAAGCCTGGTAAGTATCGTACATATCAGCCCAGCCCTGCGCGGTATTACTTGATGGTGCTGATCCGCCGCCGCTTAGTAAAGAGCCGATTTTAAAATCACGAATGTCTTCGATCCTGTCTAACGCGTTTCTTTCAACCTGTGTCATTTGACCGATTTTTTCTTCAAGAGTCATTTCTGAAAGAAGTTTGTTTACACGTTCGTCTATGTTTAATTCACTATCGGAGTCGGTTTCATCTTTATTGCAGCTTAAAAAGAAAATGGAAATTGTAAGAAAGGTTAAGTAGCAGGCTGTCCTGAAAAGCACATTCATAATTTAAATCCTGAATAGGTCTGAATTAAAAAGAAGAGACTGAAATACTTAATAACTAACTAACGAAAGGGTGCATGCGAATATTTTTTGTGCAGGGATAAAAATATTCTAACAGGAAATCTTTCTTTCAGTCTCTTCAAAAAACAACTATTTGTAATGTAACTGAACTTTATCTAGTTCATTCCAAATTAATGCACTGGCGCCGAGTACCGCGGCGTTTCCTTCTGTTAAAGCCGAAGGAATAAGTTTCACTTTGTTTTTGAAAATGTTCAGTACATTTTCTTCCATATATTTTTTTGTCGGGTTGAAGATTAATTCTCCGGAAGATGCCAGACCGCCAAATAGAATTATTGCTTCGGGGCTTGTGTGTGCAATTGCGTCTGCGAGTTTAATTCCGAGTATTCTTCCGGTTTCTTCAAATGCTTTAAGCGCAATCTTATCGCCTTTTCTTGCAGCTTCGCAAATCATTTTTGCAGTCATATCACTAAAGGTAACATTACGCAGTTCACTTTCATCATTAAGATTTGCAAGCAGCTCAAACACTGTACGTTTAATTCCGCCTGCGGATGTATAAGTTTCAAGACATCCTTTACGACCGCATCCACACTGCCTTCCGTTGATGTCGTAAATTGTATGACCAATTTCACCGGCGAATCCATCCGCACCGTAAACAAGGTCGCCATTTACAACTATACCACTTCCCACACCGGTACCGAGTGTAATCATTATAAAATCTTTCATACCTTTTGCAGCGCCGAATTTCATTTCACCGATTGCTGCAGCGTTTGCATCATTAGTAATAACAGCAGGGAGGTCATAATACTTTTTCATTATCTCAACAACATTCACATAACCCCAGTTAAGGTTCGGTGGAAGTTCAACTGTTCCTCTATAGTAATTAGCATTTGGCGCACCGATGCCAATTCCAATAAGAGCATATTTTCCATTTAATTTTGAATACGAATCATCGATCGCTGTTTTGAGTCGAGAGAATAAATGATCGGCACTTTCATGTGAGTTCGTTGGAATCGAAGATTCAAATACACAGTTACCGAGCCTGTCAACATAACCGAAAACAGTATTTGTTCCTCCAATATCAATCCCCAGTGTTACTTCAGTTTTGTTCATACTAATCCTTTATGCTTTAGAAAAAGTGGGGATGTGTCCTTTCATTCCGTAGAATGCTATATACATATAACACAGTACAGGTAAAATGAATGCGTGATGAATACCGATGTTGTCAGCTAATAATCCTTGCAGAACCGGAATTATTGCGCCGCCAACTATTGCCGTGCAAAGTATTCCGGATGCTTGCCCGGTATGTTTTCCGAGTCCATCAATTGCAAGAGTAAAGATTGTAGGGAACATAATTGAATTGAATAACCCTACAGCAAGAATGCTCCACATTGCAAAGTGTCCAAAAGTCAGCATCGAAATAATAACTAATATTGCAGCGCAGATTGCCAGTATAGCGAGAGTTCTTCCCGGTTTACGTTTTCCAAAATTAAAAGCCAAATAATTCAAAAAGACTAATGCAATAAACGTTAAAGTCTTTGTAAATCCGTCAAAACTGAAAGCAGCAAGGTTTTCATATTCTTTTGTGATGTACATTGCAATAATTGGTGCAAGTATGAAAACAAGTGCTGTGTATATATTTTTCTTTTTTGTGTCTTTTAACTCAGAAAGAGTTATCGCTCCAAAAAATCTACCGATCATAGCACCACCCCAGTACAGAGCCACGTATTTACCTGCTTCAGCTTCTGGCATTGCAAGCAATTCTTTGAAATAATTTACCAGAAAACTTCCGATTGAAACTTCACCGCCGACATAAACAAAAATTGCAACAGCACCGAGTACGAGATGTTTATATCCCCATGCACTTTTATGGTGATGATCAAAACTTCCGCCGTCTCCACCGCTGGATGATTGAGAAGCTGCTTCAATTTTAGGAAGTTTAAAGAGTGTGAAGATTATTGCTATCGCTACAAGCACTCCCGTTAATAACAAATATGGTGTTTGAACTGATCCGGCTTCCATCAAATAATAGGCTTCCCGTTCTAACAGGGATAGTTTAGCAATTTCATCAGCGCCTTTAACTGCTGCTGAAAGAATCAGTATTGAACCGAACACAGGGGCAATTGTTGTTCCTAACGAGTTGAAGGCTTGTGAAAGATTTAACCGAGATGAAGCTGTTTCTGGTTTTCCCAAAATGGCTACATAAGGATTTGCGGCAACCTGTAAAAGTGTAATTCCTGATGCAAGTATAAAAAGAGCAAGCAGAAAAATTTCATATGACCTGCTATCAGCTGCCGGATAAAACATAAGAGTTCCAGCGGCTGTTATAAGTAATCCAATAATAATTCCGGTTTTATAACCGATTTTTTCAACCAGTATTCCTGATGGCAAAGAGACGATTGCATATGCAGTAAAAAATGTAAACTGCACAAGCATAACCTGCGTATAGTTAAGATCGAAAATTACTTTAAGATGAGGAATAAGGATGTCATTAAGGCAGGTTATAAATCCCCACATAAAAAATAAAGATGTAAGTACAATTAAAGCGGGTGTATAATTTGCACCTGAATTTGTTGAGGCTCCTTTTACAGAAGTATTAGCACTTTGCACAGCCATCAGGATCTCCTTTTAAGCTTTATAAAATTTTATTTTCAAAATTATAATTAGTAACTCTGTGAACCAAAATTTATTTAACATTTATAGTGAGTGTATTCAACATTACACTATATATAAGAGCGAACCATTGGGGCAAATATTGTGCCCTCAATAAAGCAGAACTGCAATAAAATATTTTATGCAATCCTCCTTAGTTTACAACTTTGTCTAATTGCCATTCTGATTATAAAGAGAATGTGTTTATTATTTTAATAAGAGATGATTATCAATTTAATAATCAGATTCAGAATCATTTTTAGGGTTTACATTATCAGAAAGTAAATTGATTTCAGCAGTATTATTTAACTATTTTTGCAGAAGGATTATGAGATATCAGCTATTCGACGTGAAATGGAGAGTATTGCAAATTGAAGTTTGAAAAAATATTTTATGTGGTAATCAGCGCTATACTGATTACAGCGTTTATAATGGTGAGTTACATTTCTCCGCCTTTTACATCAGGCAGCGGTTCAGCTCCTTTACTTAAGAAAATTTATTTTGCTGATAACATTTCCAAAGCACACCAGAAAGTCATCGATACATTCAATAAAAAGTATGCAGGGAAAATTGAAGTAGTTCCAATCAATCTTTCATTTGATAAATTCAGTACAAACGAACGAAAAGAATTGCTGGCGCGTTATCTCAGAAGTAAAAGCGAACGTGTTGATATTTTTTCTGTTGATCAGATATGGGTCCCCAGGTTTGCCAAATGGGGTGTGCCGCTTGAAAAATATCTTACTCCTGAACAGACTGATAATCTTTTAAGTTTTGCGGTTGAGTCCTGCGTTTATAAAGATACACTCGTCGCTGTTCCTCTTTACATTGATATTGCAATAATGTATTACAGGGATGATATTCTAAGAAAACTTCCTGACTATCAGGACGTAATTAAGAAAATAAATAATTCTGTAACGTGGGAAGATTTTCTTAAGATACAATCGCAGCTTGGCAGTTATAACAATTCCTTTTTTACTTTTCAGGCAGATGATTATGAAGGTCTTATCTGCATCTTTGCCGAAATGATGTCTCAGCAGAACAGACCATTTATTGACAACGGTTATCTTCATCTTACTACACCTGAAGCAGAAAAAACTTTACAACTTCTTGTTGACCTGGTACATAAATATGATGCTTCACCTGAAAAAGTTTCTTCATTTAAGGAATACCAGAGTTATGATTATTTCATGCAAAATAATGGCGTCTTTTTAAGAGCCTGGCCGGGATTTATGAGTGATGAGAACCGGGCATTAAATCTGAATAAGAATGTTGTACAGTTTTTGCATAAAGCGCCAACACCTCATTTTAAGGGCTTCAAACCGGGGTCACTTTACGGCGGATGGAACCTGATGATCTCTCAATATTCGCTTAACATTCCTGAAGTGGCAAGGTTTGTAAATTTTTTACTAAGTGAAGAATCACAAAAAATAATGTATGAAGAAGGCGGAGTTTTACCGGTGCTAAATTCTATCTATAATGATTCAGATTATGTTAATAAACATCCTGATTTACGATTCTATTATTCACTTTTAAAGAAAGGATTGTACAGACCTTTTATTGAAGACTATACAAACATTTCAGACATACTTTCATTTTATGTAAACGCAGCGATTAAAAAAGAAATCTCTGTTAAAGAAGCATTGACTGCCGCTTCGCAAAAAATAAAATCAGGAAGTATTTTTCTTAAATAGAATATGTTATGATCAAAAAAAAGTTTATAGAAAAATTCAGGGAATATCATTTTGAGTTTAAACACTTAACGGTTTTATTTGTCATACTGTTTTCATTTCAACTGCTGGTATCGTTTATTAATAAATCATCGATAAGAAGTTTTTTAAGTAACACGCAGGAATGGTACCAGAAAGATTCAGCAGAAAAGCATGCTAACCTTACTGCAACATCATTTGAACTTCTTATAGAAACATTTAGCCCCAAATCAGAATCTGATCCTGAAGAAGTAAGAAGGCTCATTCAGTCCTTCGATATAATTTTCAGCCAGCAGATGCTTCAACATAATATTGAAGAGATATGCATACTTGTAAGCGATGGTGAAAAAGTTCTGTCTATTGATGACGGGGAAACTCTTTACAATTTTCTTTTTGAAAAGGAAAATTATTTCAAACAGGTAAACGGCGAACACAGAGAAGCCGCTAAGATGTATGCTGTTTTAAGGGATCAGCTTCGTTCCGAAGAAAAAATTTATAGTGAACTGGTTGACCTGAAAACATTTAAAACATTTGTGCCATTTGTTGTCAGAGGTGAGTATATAGGTTCGGTTTATATTAAAAACACACCTGATTTTAGTTTCATCAGCAACCAGGTTATAAGTAATTTTGATGAAACTTCAGTCATATATCTTTCGCTAATCCTGCTCGGACTGCTCGCAATGTATTTCATCTCTTCATACACAGTTAAAGAAAGAGATGAAGCGCAGAAAATGTTATTTGATGAGCATGAAATAAACCTGATGAAACAAATCAATTATCAGAAAGAAATAATTTTTACCAAACGAATTTACCACACGCACCACAAAGCTGAAAAGATAATGGGATTTATTAAGGAGGATCTGCGCAAACTTTCTCCTGAAAACATAACTGAAACAAAATACCGCGTTTCAAAATATTCCAACTTTATTTCTCGGGTTATTTATGATATGAAGTGGTATGACCCGCCCGTGCAGACTATCCGCAACCAGATGTTCAGGACAAACCTTAATGAAGTTATAAAATTTATTGTTGATAATATTTTTCTCAGGATATCTACCAAGTCAAGTGCTTTTGAAATTAAAGTAGAAAGTGATCCTGAACTTCCCGTTGTTCCGATAAACGAATTTGTTGTGTGGGAAATAATTGAACCATTACTTCAGAACAGTATTGAACACGGCGGCGAGAGTAACCTTATAATCAAGTGTAAAACAATTTATAAGCCCGAAGAAAAAAGATCATTTATATTAATTGAAGATAATGGTAAAGGCATTCCGGGAAATCTTCTGCTAAAAAATGAAAGCGGAATTAAAAATATTTTTGTTGAAAATGTAACTACAAAAAAATCAGAAATTCAGAATTCGGGATATGGTTGTTATATTGCCTATGAAATTACGAAAAGATGCGGCTGGGATATTGACGCAGAAAATTTAGCTGAAGGCGGATGCCGGTTTACGATAACAATACCAAATTAACAGAAAGTTCTAATGATTATTGACGGAAAAAAAATACACATACTTTTAATTGAAGATGAAGATTTTGATGTAAGAAGAGTTCAGAATACGCTGATACCGTTTAACGAAAGAATGAACATACTTGATATAGTCTCAAACGGAAAAGCAGCTCTTGAAATATTGCGTACTAAAAAAGGTCAGTTTGATGTTGTGATAATGGACTTTCAGATTGCAGGCGGTATAATGGGTGAAGAACTTATATCGCAGATAAAAGAAATAGATCATACTGTTCAGATAATTGTTATAACCAAAATGACAATTAATATTTCCGACTACAACTTTGCTAACAAACTGATTAAAGCGGGTGCATTCTGGTACTGTACAAAATATCCCGGTGATATTGAAGAATATATCTATCAACCGACAGATTTTATTATGAGCATATTTAATGCTCACGAAAAATGTCTGCTCGAGAGGGAACGTTCAAGATCAAACCAGAAACTAAGCCGGAATGTTGAAGATATACTTCAGCAGAAAAGAATGGTCGGTGAATCGCCACTAATAAATATTCTTCGCGAAGAAATAAAAAAGTTTGCGCAGAGTAATGTTAACACGCTTATAAGAGGTTCATCGGGAACCGGAAAAGAACTTGTTGCATACAACATTCACTACCGAAGTGACAGAAAGTATGAAAACTTTATTATCATTAACTGCGGAAGTCTTCCAAGCCAGCTTGTTGAAAGTGAATTATTCGGTTATGAAAAAGGTGCTTTTACCGGCGCTGACAAAAAGAAACTTGGTCTGTTTGAAATTGCAAACCACGGTACAATCTTTCTGGATGAAATAACAGAACTGCCGCTGCCTGCACAGGTTAAACTGTTAAGAGTTATACAGGATGGTGAAATAGAAAAGATCGGCAGAACTGAAAAAATAAAAGTTGATGTAAGAATAATTGCAGCAACCAACAGAAACATTGAAGAAGAAGTTAAAGAAAGAAGATTCAGAGAAGACCTTTACTACAGGTTGAATGTTCTGCCTATTTATGTACCTGATCTTAAACACAGGAAAACAGATATACCACTTCTTATAGATCATTTCCTTTCAAACATAAGTATTGATATGGGAAAAGATAAACCCCAGATACCTGATGAAACTATGGAAGTATTCATGCAATATGATTGGCCCGGAAACGTTCGTGAATTAAAAAATGTTGTTCAAAGAATATTATTTACTTCCGAAGCTGTAATTACAAAACTGCATGCTGCAAGAGCACTTGGTTTTAATGATATGGTTCGTCAGACAAATGAAGGAAGTGTCACGGACTTTTTTAATCCTCAGAATATCGTTCCGCTGAAAGAGATGGAAAAAATTATGCGTGAAAGATATTTTAAATTTGTTAGACAGCACTCGCACTCAGATACCGAAGCAGCAAAAAAACTTGGTATAGCTCCGCCGAATTATTACAGGATGTCAAAGGAACTGGGACTGAAAAAATCTGATGAATAATATTATTATTCTGATAATAGATTAATTATTACTTTAATAATTTTTTTCAGTCAAATCTTTCCAGCGAATTTATTTCACCTCAAAATTCAAACCCCTCCGGATGGTATTATACTTGCCACTAAACAAATATTAATTGTCATCCGATAATTCATTTTAAGCCGGCAATATAAATCTGAGGGAGTTTATGAAGTATTTTTACTATGCCCGATTTTTTGTTCCAGTCATTATTCTCATTGTTTTCTCACCTGGCAATTCTATTGCGCAAATAGCAACACTTGAAGCAACAAATTCATTAAAACAGGTTGACGGCATTCGTATTCCTTATCAGAACGGTTTTGCTGTTCCAACATTTGAAAAACAAAACAGGGAAATAATTAATCTTAAAGGAGAATGGAAGAAACAAAGATTTGCTGCTGATGATAATATTTCATTGGCAAAAAGAGACGCAACGGGTTACCAGAATCTGATTACAGAAGCACAGAACAGGCATACCATGAGTTATGATGATACAGGTTGGGAAACCAAAACTTTACCTGCGGTTGAAAACCAGATGAATACTTATCCAACCGTTCCCGAATATTATCAGAACGGAGTTTGGTACAGAAAAAGTTTTACAGTTGATGCTGCAGATGCCGGCAAATTTATTAAGCTGATGTTCTATGCAGTCAACTACGTTGCAGATGTCTGGGTGAATGATGTTTATCTTGGCTGGCATGAAGGCGGTTACACCCCGTTTGCATTTGATGTTTCGGAAGCGTTGAACTATGGTGGTAATAATGTAATTGTTGTGCGGGTCGATAACCCTCAGTGGGGTTCAAGAAATGATATTGTTCCTTATACACAGGCTGACTGGTTTAATTACACAGGGATAATTCATGATGTTTATCTTGAAATCTCCGATCCTGTTTCAGTTATTCGCACAAATGTTGTTCCGCAGGATATAAACGGCAACATACAAACCACAGTTGTATTGCTTAATAAAAATACCAGCGAAAAAAATGTTGATGTTAGTATTGAAGTATTTTCTGCGGCAGTAGATGATTTGAATATTAACACGGAAAAAGCCTCTGATCTTATCGGAACTCCTGCATTATTATCTGGAACTTACAATACTTCACTAACAATTACTGCCGATACAACAAAAGTTTGGCGTACAGATATCCAGGTTGTTAACCCTCAGTTGTGGTCGCCAAAATTTCCAAATCTCTATGTGATGAAAGTAACAGTTAAAGAAGGCTCAGCAACACTTGATGAATATTATACTCAATTCGGAATAAGAACTGTTAAAACATCAGTTGATAAGTTTTTATTGAATAATAATCCTGTTTTCTTTACTGGTGTTGCAAGACATGAAGATCATCCCGTTTTGGGAAGAAGTCTTCCTGTTGATTCAATCTATTCTGATATGCTAAAAGTAAAAGGATTAAAAGCGAACATGCTTCGCACAGCACATTACCCGAATCATCTTCACACATATTTACTTGCAGACAGATTAGGAATTGCAATCATAGAAGAAATACCTGTCTGGTGGTTCGATGAATCATTCCCGTGGATTCTTCAAAACAGTGTAAGACACATTCACGAACAGATGTTCAGGGAAATGGTATTTAAAGATTATAACAGACCTTCAGTAATATTGTGGAGTACCGCTAACGAATGTCTTGATGTAACAAACAGGCAGCAGTTCATTCAGAAGATGAACCAGGAACTCGATTTTAATTATGCCGATGGAAGATTGGTTACTCAATCAGCCGCGGCAGACAGAACCGGACCTGAAGACCCGTCGATGGCTGCTTGTGATGTTGCAGGCTGGACAATGTACTTTGGAATTTTTCACGGAGGAACTCATTACGATGGAACAAGAAGATTTTTAGGGTATGCAAATCTTGAATACCCGGAAAAACCAATACTGGATACCGAGTATGGTTACTGGTCAGGTGAATTAAATTCACCAACCGGGCAGGCAAACCAGGTAACTGCTTTTACAGAAACTTTTAATGCTTTCACATATCGCGCTTCTGTAATCAGACCCGACGGTTCATACAGGGATGGTGGTTATTTAATGGGTGTGACCTGGTGGTGTATTTTTGATTGGTACTCCGCCCAGCATCCAAACGGTTTCCAAAGCATGGGTATATACAGAATGAACCGCGATACAATGAAATCAGTTGGTCAGACGATGATAAATGCATACACACCGTTCTATGAGCTTGGCGGAACTGTTACAGATATCGATGAAAACCCCACATTGATCCCTGAACAATTTCTATTGGAACAAAATTTTCCAAATCCGTTTAATCCTGAAACAAGGATAAAATATTTTATCCCTGAATTGAATGAAAATTCAGGAACAGCTTCAATGGTTACTTTAAAAATTTATGATGTATTGGGTCGTGAGTTGAGAACGCTGGTGAATGAGGAACAAAAACCCGGGAATTATGAAGTGAGTTTTAATGCTGAAGAGTTAGCAAGCGGAGTTTATTTGTACCGTTTGAAAGCAGGCGTACACGAAAGCACAAAGAAGATGATCCTTATGAAATAAGTTTACAAAGAAAGAATTTTTTCGTGATGATTGCTTATTAAAATAATAAGTCTGCTTATCAATTTAATAAGTAAAAATATTCCGACTAGTGTTTTATATAAGAAAAGTTGAGCCAATTACATTGAAAGCCGATGTTGATTGCTGGCACTATATGTGCAAACTACGTAAGCCAAAAATATTTAAATGAAATTGTGACTGATATTTTTTCACCCATAGATCTTCTGGTACTTGTTGCTTACTTAATAGTAGTACTAAGTCTTGGATTTTATTATTCAAGAAGAAGCGAAGACAATTACACAGATTATTTCCTTGCCGGCAGAAATATTGGCTGGTTCACCGTAGGTATTTCAATATTTGCAACAAACATTTCAAGCGAACACTTTATCGGTCTTGCCGGTTCAGGTTCAGTACGCGGACTTGCAGTTGGTCAGTTTGAATTGATGGCAATCTTTACGCTAATATTTTTAGGCTGGGTTTTAGCACCAATATATTTAAAGTCGGGTGTGTTTACAGTTCCTGAATTTCTTGAACTAAGGTTTGATATAAGGATAAGAAAATTTTTTGCGGCGTTCTCTGTTGTTATATACATTTTTACAAAAATACTTGTATCGCTTTTTGCTGCCGGACTTCTTTTCTATAAAATATTCGGACTTAATATTTATGCCTCATCAATACTGATTGTATTGATAACAGGATTGTACAGCGTAACAGGCGGTGCTAATGCTGTTATGAGAACACAATCGTTTCAGGGAATTATATTAATTCTGGGTGCAATCATACTATCAGTCTTCGGTTTAAATGCTGTCGGGGGATTCAGCGGGCTGGAACAAAAACTTCCGCCTGACTTTTTTAATATGTTCAAAAATATTTCTGATCCTGATTTTCCCTGGACCGGAATACTTTTCGGCGCTCCGATCATTGCATTCTGGTACTGGTGTACGGATCAATACAT
>JAEXTA010000071.1 GCA_023453665.1 Bacteroidota bacterium
ATTGTATAGAAAAGAGAGGAAATCTTTCTTACGGGTCAGATAAAAGAATAACGCAACTAATGCAGCGTTAATTATTATAAAAGCTAAGGTTTCCATTTAAGCCTAAAAATTCGGGACAAACATACAAATATTTTAAATCATGTTATTTATTTTAAATAAGGAAAATGAATTTAACGTTTGCCATTTAACTGAAAATCTTTATTTTTACGCCGTCAATTTTTAAGGGCAGATAGCTCAGTCGGTAGAGCAAAGGACTGAAAATCCTTGTGTCGGGGGTTCAATTCCCTCTCTGCCCACCAAAAATAAAGGGACGAATCAAATCGTCCCTTTTGTTTTTATATTAAACTCAGCTTTGTAATTTCTTTTACTCATCTTTATATTTGCCAGCAAAATAGGACTTATCTATGAATTCAAATACTTTGTTAAACACTAATTTCAAAAATTTAAAACTTTTCAAAAAAGGTAAAGTAAGAGATGTTTATAATCTTGGGAATTATTATCTGATCGTATCTACAGACAGACTTTCAGCTTTCGATGTGATCATGAATCAGGGAATTCCTGATAAAGGAAAAGTTCTTACCAAAATTTCTGAATTCTGGTTCAACTTTTCAAAAAATATTATCAAGAATCATTTAGTAAGCACTAATGTTAATGAATATCCTACAGAATGTTTACAGTACAAATCGGAACTGGAAGGGAGATCAATGCTTGTAACTAAAGCAGAGGTTGTACCTATTGAGTGTATCGTTCGCGGATATATTTCTGGTTCTGGTTGGAACGATTATAAACAGACCGGAATGATTTCAGGAATTAAACTGCCGGCAGGACTAAAGGAATCTGAAAAATTTCCAATTGCTTTATTTACACCTTCAACTAAAGCTGAAATTGGTGAACACGATGAAAATATAACTTCAGAACAGGCAGAAAAAATTGCTGGAGCTGACATCTTTAACAAAATCAGGAACGCAGCTTTGGATATATATAACAAAGCTTCAGACTTTGCCTTAACGAAAGGTATAATAATAGCTGATACTAAAATGGAATTCGGTATCAGTAATAACGAAGTAATACTTGTTGATGAATTGCTCACACCGGATTCATCCAGATTCTGGCCGCTTGATAGATACGAAACCGGTCGTGGACAGGAAAGTTATGACAAACAATTTGTAAGAGACTATCTAGTTTCTATAAAATTTAATAAACAGCCGCCACCACCGGATTTACCCGCAGATGTAATTTTGAGAACAAGAGAAAAGTATTTGGAAGTACTGAAGCAATTAACAGGTAACAGCATCTGATAATGTCTCCCTCAACTATAAGAGTTACAGCAAAAAAAGATTTAGAAATTCTTTGGTCCGATAAAACTGAAACAATAATCAGTTTGATGGATCTGCGTAAACTTTGTCCTTGTGCGGGATGTGTCATTGAAAGAGAAAATCAAAGCAGTAAATTTATTCCTCTATTCAGTAGCAGCCAGGTACAGGCTGCTCAATTCAAACAGATAGGAACATATGCGATATCAATCGAATGGAAGGATGGTCACAGCACTGGTATTTATGAGTACTCATACCTGAAAAAGATTTCGCGAAACAAAGGTACTGACAAATGATTCTTCCAAATCAGCTGACAGTATTACGCATCATTCTGACTCCGGTATTTTTATTCTTTTTTTTGTATGAAGATGCAAAAATGAATCAGATTGCGCTGATCATTTTTATTATTGCTGCAGCAACTGATTGGTATGACGGCTGGCTCGCTAGAAAGTTTAATTACATAACATCCTGGGGAAAATTCTGGGATCCGTTAGCAGACAAAATTCTTACATCTGCTGCTTTTATAGGTTTTGTTCTGCTTGGGGTATTAGAACTATGGATGGTTACAATTATTATAGCCAGGGATTTTATTATTACCGGAGTTCGTGCCTATGCTGATTACAGAGATGTTCCATTCCCTACAAGCTTTTATGCGAAATGGAAAACATTTATACAAATGACGTTTCTCTATTATCTGTTAATTGTTTATACTGCTGCAAAGATTCCTGAAATTTATGCGGGCAATGAAAATGTATTTAAATATTTATTAAATGAAAGTCTGATATACTTTTTGATGCTCGCAATTACTATAATAACTTTTCATTCAGGTGTAACTTACTTTATTAAGAACCGCAGACTAATTCAAAAACTATTTACAGATGAAAATTAATTTTTTTGAAAAACTTCTTGGATCAGGTTTTTATTCCGGCTATATACCTTTTGCATCGGGAACATTTGGCAGCTTTGCAGCACTTTTAATCTATTTTATTCCGGGATTTGAAAATCCAATAATTCTAATCCCTGTCACTATCATTTTTATTTTCTATGGAATTCTTTTAGGAAATAAATTTGAAAAACTTTACGGCAAAGATCCGTCAGAATGTACTATTGATGAAATGGTGGGAATGTGGATTACATTAATGTTTCTACCGAAAAATCTTGTAGTTGCAGCCATAGCGTTTTTTATATGGCGGATTTTCGACATCATTAAACCATATCCTGCCCGTAAACTGGAAAGTCTTCATGGCGGTTTGGGTATAATGATAGATGATGTAGTTGCCGGAATCTATTCATTAATCACTATGCATTTAATTTTAATTATCTTTAAAGAACAAATTAACCAAATCATCTGAAAATAAATGAACGCTCATATTATC
Organism: Bacteroidota bacterium; assembly: GCA_023453665.1. Classification (GTDB taxonomy): domain Bacteria; phylum Bacteroidota; class Ignavibacteria; order Ignavibacteriales; family Ignavibacteriaceae. The sequence continues at coordinate 2,690 of JAEXTA010000071.1, forward strand.
ACCATTGGTGATGAAATTTTATTAGGGCAAACTCTTAACACAAACGCAGCATTCATAGGCTCACAGCTTTCTGAACTGAATATTTATGTAGCAAAATCATCTGTTGTTGCAGATGAAGAAACAGAAATAATTAATGAGTTTAATTCAAGTTTAGAAAGAAATGATATTGTGATTGCAACAGGAGGCTTGGGACCAACACACGATGATGTTACCAGGGCTTGTGTTGTGAAATTCTTTAAGACTGAACTCATCAAAAATGATGATGTACTTGAAGATATTAAAAACTTTATCGCTAAACGCGGAAGACAGATCACAAAAGTAAATGAAGATCAGTCCCTCGTTCCGGTCATTGCTAAAGTTATCAGAAATAAATATGGAACAGCTCCGGGAATGTGGATCGAAAAGGATAACAAGATATTTATCGTAATGCCTGGCGTTCCATTTGAAATGAAAGCAATGATGACTGACTATATTCTTCCAAAACTGAAGGAAATTAATAAAGATCCAAAACACTATTATAAAAGAAAAACATTACAAACAACCGGAATTGGGGAGTCATTATTATTCGAAAAGCTTGGCAACATCGATGAACTTTTAAATGGTGCTAAGCTAGCATTTCTTCCAAGTCAGTATGGCGTTAAATTAAGAATTACTGCTAAAGAAAAATCCGAAGAACTTGCTTTAAACAAAATTAGCGAAGTTGAGCAGAAGATAAGAAGCAAAGCAGGAAGATATATTTATTCGGCTGTGGATGAGAGCCTTGAAGAAGTCGTTGCCCGTTTATTGAAGGAAAGGGGAATAAAAATTTCAGTGGCAGAATCCTGTACAGGTGGAAACTTATCGAATCTATTAACAAACATTAGCAGCAGCACAACTTACTTTGAAAGAGGTGTTGTATCATACAGTAACGGTTCTAAGGTTGAGATGCTGAAAGTAAATGAAGACACTATTGTACAGCACGGAGCAGTTAGTCTTGAGGTTGCACGTCAAATGGCTGAAGGTATTAAATCAATCAGTGGTACCGATCTTGGAATTGCGATAACAGGAATTATGGGCCCAACCGGTGCCACGACAGGTAAACCGGTTGGTCTTGCATACATAGGGCTTTGCGATGATAAAGTTTGTACTGCTAAAAAATTTGTTTTCGGTGATGACCGAATTCTTAATAAACAGCGGACCACACAAGCCGCACTTGAAATGATCAGAAGATATTTATTGGGGATACAATTAGATGATTAGACTATTTATTGCACTTGAAATTCCAAAAGAAATAAGAACATTAGTTCTTGATTCAGCAAAGCAGGAATTAACAGGAAATACTGAATTGAGATGGGAAGATGAAAACAAAATTCACCTTACTTTAAAATTTATTGGTGATGTTCCCAAAAAAATGGTTAACGGAATAAGTAACTCAATGCAGTTCATTGAAACTTATTCCTCCATGAAATGCAGCCTTGCTAACTTTGGCTTTTTTCCCGATGAGCGGGAACCCAAAATTTTATGGGCAGGATTAAAACCTGATAACTCAATCTTCTCGTTACTAAATGAAATTAATAACGGATTACTTAAAAATTTTTCTATACCGGTTGAATGGAAAAAATTTAAACCGCATCTGACATTGCTTAGATTAAAAAACAAATTAGAACAACATCATATTGAAAGTTTAATAAAGAAAGAACTGCCACAGGAAACATTTGTTGCAAACAGTGTTGTTTTATATCAAAGTATATTTCAACAGGGTGGTACAGTTTATAAAGAAATTAAAAAGTATAAATTAAAATGAGCGGAGGGAATATGAGCTCTGATAAAGAACAAAAATTAAAAATTATTGAAGAGGCGATTTCAAGTATAGAAAAGACCTACGGAAAAGGTTCAATTATGAAACTTGGTGATGGTGTTATCAACCAGGTGGAATCAATTCCTACAGGTGCTTTATCACTTGATTATGCGCTCGGTATTGGCGGTGTGCCGCGAGGTAGAGTTACAGAAATTTATGGGCCTGAATCAAGCGGTAAAACAACTCTATGTCTTCATATAATTGCTGAAGCACAAAAGACCGGCGGACTTGCCGCATTCATAGATGCTGAACATGCTCTAGATGTTAATTATGCCAAAAGACTTGGTGTAGATACAGCCAACCTGCTTCTTTCACAACCCGATTTTGGAGAACAGGCCCTCGAAATTACTGATACTCTTGTAAGAAGTAATGCCCTCGATATTATTGTTATTGATTCTGTTGCTGCATTAGTTCCACGCTCTGAAATTGAAGGTGAAATGGGTGATGCTACCATGGCTGTTCAGGCACGTTTAATGTCACAGGCGCTTCGTAAACTAACCGGAGCAATTTCTAAATCCAAGACTGCAGTAATCTTTATCAACCAGCTTCGTAGTAAGATTGGTGTTATGTTCGGGAATCCTGAAACAACTACGGGCGGTAACGCATTAAAGTTTTATGCTTCTCTCAGGATGGATATTCGTCGTATCGCAGCTATCAAAGAAGGTAATGATGTTGTTGGTAACAGAACAAAGGTAAAAATTGTTAAGAGCAAAGTTGCCCCTCCTTTTAAAGAAGTTGAATTTGATATTTTATATAATGAAGGAATTAGCAAAACCGGAGACTTACTTGACCTTGCTGTGAATTTTGGAATAGTTAAAAAAGGCGGTGCCTGGTTTACTTATGAAGAGGACCGTTTCCAGGGAAGAGACCAGTTCAGACAAAAACTAATTGAACTGCCCGATCTTTTTAATAGACTATCTAAGGATGTTAAAGCAAAACTTGGAATAGTTGCGAAGGATATTCCGGCTCAGGAAGAAAAACCTGCAGTTAAAGAGAAGAAAACTTCAAAGTAATTTTAATGTGTAATGAGAATTATTAGTCTCGCTAAGAAAAATGAAAATGATGTAGCCATCATTTTTGATACAGGCGAGAGACTGATTCTTTCTTACGAACTGGTTCTAAAAAAAGGTCTTCGTCGAGATTTGAACATCGATGAAGACCTTTATCATTTATTAATAGATGAGAACCGGAAATATTTTGTTAAAATAAAAGCAGCACGGTTACTCTCACGAAGAATTCATTCTATCAATGAACTAAAACTTAAACTTAGAAAAAGCGGATACGAACCGAGACATATTGAGCAGGTCATTACTGAGTTTTCTGAGCTGAATTATCTGGATGATAAAAAATTTGCTGTGCAGTTTATCGAAGAAAAGAAAAAATTAAAAAGGTGGGGCAATAATAAAATAAAAGCAGAACTGAGTAAAAGGGGAGTGCAGCAGCAAATTATCTCTGATCTTCTCAAAACATCTGATTCAGATACAGATGATATGAGCAATGCAGTTTCACTCGCAGAAAAAAAATTCCGGTTGATTCAAAAAAGAGAAATCGATAGAAAAAAGATCAAGGCAAAGCTTATGAATTATCTTTTTTCAAAAGGTTTTGAGTATGATGTAATTAGGGATGTAGTGAATAAACTTATAGATGAGGATAATTCGGAATTATGATTTAAGCGCCGCGGGCAGCGACGAAATCATATTTGAAAGTTCAGTAATTTCAACGGCTTGTTTTGCTTCTTCCACAGTAAACCATTTACGTTTACGGTTATTTTTATCAGGATAGTCATCCAAAACCTTTACCACTTCCATCGCAAAGATTTTAATGCTGCAAATTCCAATTGGCTTATTAAGGTTGAACGATCCGAGTTCAACTGTTTCATCACTGCCAACAACCCCGGCTTCTTCATAAGCTTCTTTTTTTGCTGATTCATACGGAGTTAGATTAAATTCAATATATCCTTTTGGTACAATCCATCTTTTCTTTTTCATTGATGTTATTAATAATACCTCGATCGTCTTATCCTTTTTTCGATAGGGGATAACACCGGATTGGTTAAAATTAAATTCTAATCTCAAAAATTATTTCCCGTTAAGTAGCATTATTTTCACAACTGAAAATAAGAATAAATATCCTCTATCAAAATCATTTGTATTAGTGAAGATAATGTGCCTGATTAATCAGGATTATTTTTATTTTTGAAATACAATTATCATGAATTCCTGATGCAGATTTTTCAAAACTACTCATTAAAGAAACTTAACACATTCGGGTTGAATGTCTCCGCAAAATATTTTACGGAAATATCTTCAACAGACGATTTACAAAATCTCCTGAATGATAAAAACTATCAAAAAGAGAATAAGCTAATTCTTGGCGGTGGAAGTAACGTACTCTTCAAATCTGATTTTAATGGATTAGTAATCCATAATAAAATTAAGGGTATAGTTTACGAGTATTTAAATAGTGAGGAAGTTTTAGTAACTGCAGGAGGCGGAGTAAACTGGCATGACTTGGTGCTGGAATGTGTCGAAAAAAATTTCGGCGGGATTGAAAATCTGTCACTGATACCCGGAACTGTCGGAGCTGCCCCAATTCAGAATATTGGTGCTTACGGTCAGGAATTAAAGGATGTATTCTCTAATCTCAAAGGAATCTTGTTTAAAAATTCTGATGAAGTTGTGATGCTGAAAGATGATTGTAATTTCGGATATCGTGACAGCATATTTAAAAGAGTACTTAAGGAAAAAATTATTATAACTTCAGTAAGTCTGAAATTAAACACCAGGCCTGAACTTAATCTTGATTATGGAAATGTGCGGGCAGAATTAGAAAAACTTAATCTGCAAAAAATAACTGTTAAAAATGTTAGTGAAACAATCTGCAATATCCGAAGCAGCAAATTACCTGATCCGGTTAAATATGGTAACGCAGGCAGTTTTTTTAAGAACCCGGAAATTCCGGCTGAACAATTTGAAAATCTTAAAACACAGTTCAGCGAAATTATTGGATATCCTGCTCCTGATAAAAAAATAAAAATACCAGCAGGCTGGCTAATCGAAAAAACCGGATGGAAAGGAAAAAGAATAGGAAATGTAGGAACCTTTCCTAAACAGGCTTTAGTTATTGTAAATTATTCTGATGCTTCCGGAGAAGAAATTATACATTATGCAGAACAGGTAAGAAAAGCTGTTTATGATAAATTTAAAATCTGGCTTGAAGCCGAAGTAAATATTGTATAATATTTGCCTTAAGAATCTGAACTTTCCTTCCATATAACGAAAAGACAATCTGGATTGAATAATTAACTTCTAATTAAAATTCATTAAGGAACAATGATGAAAAGTAACCAGGAAGAAAAAGAAATTTTATCCGCGTATGAAAAGGCTGCTAATGAAGGAATTGATCCCCGATGTATACCTCAAAGATTGACAGAACCTGTTCCTGAAGATGATAAAATACAATATCCTGATTATCCTGAATCGGATCATGAAACATGGCGCTTTTTATATGACCGACAAACGAAGTTTTTACCAGGCAGAATTTGTGAAGAATATATAAGCGGAGTTTCCAAACTTAATTTTACTCCGGATAAAATTCCTGCATTAAGAGATATTAGTGCCGTGTTTAAACGAACAACGGGATGGACAGTTGCCAGGGTTCCAGGTCTGATTCATGAACAAAATTTCTTTGAATTATTAAGAAGAAAGGTTTTTCCATCAACTGATTATATACGCGGCAAGGAGGAACTCGATTATACACCTGCGCCGGATCTTTTTCACGATATGTTTGGACACATGCCTTTGTTAACTGATCTGAACTTTGCTGCTTTCTACCAGATGTTTGGTGAAGCTGCACTTAATGCAGAAGGGATGAACAGAAAATATCTTGAAACATTTCATTGGTTTACAGTTGAGTTTGGTCTGATAAGAAAACCAGAGGGTATGCGTATTTATGGCGCAGGAATAATTTCTTCACTTGGAGAAGTTCAGCACGCCTTGTCGGATAAAGTTAAAGTAATCGATTTTGATGTTGATAGAATTATTAATCAGGAATATGATGTCTGGCATCTTCAGCCTGTTCTATTCGCAATAGATTCGTTTGAACAATTGGAAAAGGGTTTTAAAGACTGGACTAAAAAGATCGGATTGTTAAAAAAATAATTATTTAAATTGAACTTATCGATCAGATAAATGGTTTATAATTATAAACTTTTAAGGGAAATCTAATCCATGCCTGAAGAAGGTAAAAAAGCACCGGATTTTATTTTAAATGATCAGGATGGAAATCCGGTTTCGTTGTCTGATTTTAAAGGGAAAAAAGTTATCCTTTATTTTTATCCGCAGGATGACACAGAAACCTGTACAAAACAAGCATGCAATTTCAGAGATGAATTTTCATCATTCAGGAATGTGAAAGCTGTAATACTTGGTGTCAGCCCGGATTCAGTTTCTTCGCATTTAAAATTCAAAAAGAAATATAATTTACCGTTTATGCTTTTAAGTGATGAAGATAAAAAAGTCATAAAGAAGTACGATGTGTGGAAACAAAAAATTATGTTTGGGAACAAGTATATGGGTGTGGAACGCACTACTTTTTTGATTGATGAAGAAGGTAAAATCAAAAAAATATTTAAAAAAGTACGATTAGCCAGACACAATGAACAATTGTTAGAAGCACTAAAATTCTGAAGGAAAAAACGATAATGGTTTACGTAACCCGCAGAGCAACATTTTCAGCAGCACACCGTTTATATATTCCCGATAAATCCGATCAGGAAAATGAATTGTTATTTGGTAAATGCAGCAATCCGAACTGGCATGGTCATAACTATACTCTTGAAGTAGTTGTAAAAGGAAAGCCTGATCCTGAAACCGGATTTGTGATCGATGTTAAAACTTTAAAAGAGATAATTAACGAAGTCATAATAAAAAAAGTTGATCATAAAAATCTAAATGTCGAAACTGATTTTATGAAAGGAATTATTCCTACATCTGAAAACATTACAATTGCAATTTGGAAACAGCTCGAAAATAAAATGCCATCCGGTAAACTGTATTCTGTAAAATTATTTGAAACAGAAAACAATTATTTTGAATATAAAGGAGAATGAATTGAATCACTCAAAGATGTCTGAAATAATTAAAAACATGCTCGAAGAAATCGGTGAAGATCCCGGACGTGAAGGACTTCTTGATACACCGCTTCGCGTAAGTAAAGCTTATGAATATCTTACATCAGGTTATAATAAAAATATTGAAGAAGTATTAAATGAAGCAGTATTTAATGAAAAGTATGATGAGATGGTTCTGGTAAAGAATATAGACTTCTTCAGTTTATGTGAACATCATATGCTTCCGTTTTATGGCAAAGTTCATGTTGCGTATATCCCCAATGGAAAAATAGTCGGGTTAAGTAAAATACCACGAATAGTCGAAGTGTTTGCAAGACGTTTACAGGTTCAGGAAAGAATGACGCAGCAGATTGCGGATACTATTGAAAAATATCTTCAGCCGACAGGTGTTGCAGTAGTATCAGAAGCGTATCATATGTGTATGATGATGCGCGGTGTTGAAAAACAAAATTCATCTGCTACTGCAAGCGCTGTTCATGGGGTCTTTAAAGAGGACGCGCGAACAAGATCTGAATTCTTAAACCTGATTTCAACAAAGAGTTTATAGTATGATTAAAAATAAATCCGGTATATGGATCACAGGTGCCAGTTCAGGAATTGGAAAAGCCGCAGCGAAGGAATTTGCACGAACAGGATGCAATGTATTCGCATCATCAAGAAGACAAACTGAACTTGATAGGTTACAAAAAGAATTATCTGAAGAAAATTTAGCATTGAATATTTTTCCCTGTAATGTTGCCTCATCAGCAAATGTTGAGCAAACTGTAAAAAAGATTTCCGCTGCCGGGGAAATTAATTGTCTTATTAACAATGCAGGTATAACATCTTTTAAAAATGCTGAACAAAATTCTGTGCAGGAAATTACAGACATAGTAAACACAAATCTTCTTGGATCTATTTACGCAATAAAATATTTACTGCCCATCTTTATTAAACAGGGAAGCGGTACAATTATAAACGTACTTTCCGTCGTTACACAAAAGGTATTTACTAAAAGCAGTGCGTACGCTGCATCAAAAATGGGATTGCTTGGTTATAGCCAGGCACTTCGTGAAGAGGTTAGAAAATATAATATCAGGGTTATTAATATTATTCCCGGTGCAACCTCAACCCCGATCTGGAGTAGCGATGTGCGTGAAAAATTTTCTGATAGAATGATGACTCCGGAAAATATCGCACAACTAATGGTTTGGGCTTATCTGCATCCCGAAAATCTTGTGATTGAAGAGATCGTTGTTAAGCCAATACAGGGTGACTTATCATGATTGCTGTTAAAGAAGTTGCAGTTGTTTCAGGTGCAAGTCGTGGTATTGGCAAGGCTATTGGATTAAAGCTGGCTAATGAAGGATATGACGTTGTTATTTTTGGAAGAGATAACTCTCAACTTCAGATAGTGTGTGAAGAGTTAAAAAAAGCTGGCTCACATTCTATTTATTTTTCTGGTGATGCTGCTGATGAAAAATTTGTAAATACATCGATTGAGCAGGTTCTGAGTAAATACGGTAGAGTTGATCATCTAATTAACAATGCCGGGATAGGAATATTTAAAAAATTTGTTGACTCATCACTTGAGGATTTTAAGAAACAGGTTGATGTAAATCTTTACGGAGTATATAATTTTTCAAAGTCTGTAGTATACAAAATGATTGAACAGCGATCTGGTTCGATTATAAACATTGCATCATTAGCGGGTAAAAATTCATTTGTCGGTGGAACAATGTATAGTGCAACAAAACACGCTTTGCTTGGTTTTTCCCGTTCGCTTATGCTTGAAGTAAGGGAGTATAATATCAGAGTTGCATCTATCTGCCCGGGTTCGGTTGATACTGAGTTTTCGACTAATGGAAGATTGACACCTCATAAAAAAAATATACTTCATGCTGATGATGTTGCAGATGCAGTTCTTGCAGTAATAAGGATGCCGGAAAGGGCATTAATTAGTGAAATAGATCTTCGTCCCACAAACCCATAAAAAAACCGGCTTCTGCCGGTTTAAAAATCAGTCAGTCCTCATCATCCGTTTATCGCGTCTCATCATTGGTTTATCATCACGCATTGGTCCTGATTTTCTCCACATTTCTTTTTGATTTTCATCCAACAGTTCATAAATATCCATCTGGTGGTTAGCTCTTTTTAAAGCAATTTTATTTTTGATAGAACTGATTTTTTCAACCGCGTTTATCAGGTCATTGCGTTTGAAGTCAGCTTTGTTTTTTATTTCTCGAACATCAAGTTGAGCTTTTTGAAGTTCAGCTCTAAGGTCTATCATTTCTTTCTGATGTATATTCCTTAGCTCGTCAACTTTTGTTCTTTGACCTTCATTGAGATTCAGATTTTCCATTCTTTGTTTATGGAAATCTCCACATTTAAATTTTCTATGCTGAGCACTCGTATCAGGTGCTGAAATTCCGGTTATGAGGGTTGCCAGAATTAATAACAAGAATGTTCGTTTCATTTTTTTCTCCTTTATGTTAAGTTTGTTTATTGGACAGTCTGATTTCAGTTTTGGTTTAACTAACGATGATTAAACCTTAATGAACTTAAGTTTGTCCAAATTTTGGAAAAACAGGTTTATGCCCGAAACACAATACGATTTTGACTTGGTTAAAGAATTTATTGCTGGTTATGAAAGTGCTTTTAATAAGTTGATCAGAAAATACCAGCAAAAAATTTACTGGCATGCGCGCCGTATGACCGGCAATCATCTTGATGCTGATGAAATTGTTCAGGAAGTATTAATGACGCTTTATAACAAACTTCATACTTTTGAGTTTAAGTCTTCTCTGTATACCTGGATAATCAGAATTACATCGACAAGGAGTCTGAACTTTCTGAAAAAGAGAAGTTTAAGGAAAATTTTTTCCTTCACTGAAAATGATTTTGATATAACATTAAAACAATCAGAAGGTGATCTCATTAACGAATTTGAGCAGAAGGAAATGATCGAAAAAGTAAACCGGTATTTACAAAAACTTCCGGCACGTCAAAGAGAGGTGTTTGTGTTTAGAAATTTTGACGAATTATCTTATGAAGAGATATCGAAGATTACCGGTAAGAGTGTTGGAGGATTAAAATCAAATTATTTTCATGCCATAAATAAAATGGCGGAGATGATGAAAAATGAAACTGAATAAAAAAATATTAAAGTACATTGACGGTGAATTATTAAATAAAGAAAAAGATTCAGTTGAAAACGAAATCGCATCCTCAGCAGAATTAAATCACCAGTATAACCTTGTAAAATCGGTTCTATTTAAGACTTCTGTCATTAAGAAAGGAAGAATACAGGAGAGTTATTTTGAGTCAATCCTGCCTTCATTCAGAAATAATTCTACAAAAGAAAATATCGCTTTGAATCCCGCTTACATTGGCGTAGTTATTATGGTATTAGTATTTGTTGTTACAATCATATTTCAAACAGGAAATAATTTTGATTCGGAAGAGACTACTGCCAATTCAGATTATAATTTTAACAGAAATGAGTTCACGATTTTCCTTAATGAAACAGAATTAAATAATGAAGATTTTAATAACGTTTATACATCTGAATTGAACGTTGACTCACTTATTAATGATTTTATAACTTCAGGAATTCTGAATTCTCAAAGCATTGAAAATTTGCCTGCAAACATTTTTAATATTAATCCCGATGAATTAGAACTTAATGAAAAAGATGTGGATGAGCTGTTTGCAACAATATTGAATAAAAAATTTTTTTAGGAGAAACAATGAAAAATATTTTGATTATATCAGTGATCGTTTTCTCTTTATTCTCGCTGCAGTTCGCTCAGGAACGAAAATTTAAGAGAATGGATGGCCATAAAAAGATGGATCACCTTGAGAAGTTGAAACTAATGGAAATATTGGATCTTGATGAAGAAACATTTATCAGATTTTTCTCACGTCATTCAGAATTTAAGAAACAAAGCAGGGAAAGTCTGGCACAGCAGGACAAAAGGCTTGAAGAGATGGAAGCTTACTTTGCATCTGCAAAACTTGTAACTGATAAGGAATATGAAGAAATGATCCAAAAATATCTTGCTGCTGAGAAAAAAATATTTGAGGAGCGTGAAACTTATCTAAAATCTCTCAGTACAATACTTAAACCAGAACAAATTTGTAAAATCATTGTTTTTGAAAAAAGATTCAGAGAAGAAATAAGAGATGTACTCTTAAAAGACCGAAGACGGATGAAAATGAATGATCAACGGTAAAAATTTTTTCCTTAAATCCAAGAAGAATAAATTTTTTATATGTTGATTTTGTTATACTTCAACCATATTTTTCCCCTCGAATTTTGCGGAAGTGGTGAAATTGGCATACACGCTATCTTGAGGGGGTAGTGCCTTAATTGGCGTACGGGTTCAAGTCCCGTCTTCCGCACAAGGTTTTTCCATCAATAAAAAATACAAGGAAGAGACGCATGAAGATCAAATCAATATTATCAGTTTGTCTGCTTACCCTTATTCTATTTGCTCAGAGTAACTTTGCTCAGGAAATGAAACCTGAAGCAGGCAAATTGTATAATGCAGGCAATGATATGTTGAAAGCGGGCAACTATAATGGTGCTATTGACAGTTATGATAAAGCTCTCCAGATTGAAAAAGATTACAGGATTTACTATCAGAAAGGTCAGGCCCAAAAAAAAGCAGGCAATCTTGAGGCAGCAAAAAATTCATTTGAAGAAAGTATTAAACATAAAAGTGATTTTGAAGCTGGCTACAATGCATTAGGAGGAGTTTATTTTTCTCTTGGTAATTATGAAGCTGCTGTTACTAACTTTGAAAAAGTTATGCAGATCTCAAAGGACAATAAAACCAAGACTAAAGTGAAAACAAATCTTTCTCTTGCGTATTCTAAAATGGGAACTACTGCACTATCAGATGGTAATGTGAATAAGGCAGTTGAGTATTTGCAGAAAGCGGTCAGCAATAATAATTACGATGCTGCATATCTTTCACTTGCTAAACTTTATTCTGAAACAGGAGAATGGGATAAATCAATTTCTGCATCTGAAAATGCATTGAAGTATCGCTCAGGTATTCCAAAAGGTGGTCCATATTTTTATATGGGAATTTCTTATAAAGGAAAAGGCGACTTAAGCAAAGCAAAAGAAATGTTCAATCTTGCAAAAGCGGATGCTACCTACAAAAAAACTGCTGAGTATGAATTATCTCTTTTGAACTAAAATCATTCTAATATTTGATTAATACCCTCGCAATGCGAGGGTTTTTTATTTATGAGAAAGTATATGTTAAAGTCTAAACCTGAATTAATAAATAATTTGACTGAGTTGGAATTACTTGCGTTAATTTCATCAGCTTCAGTAAAGCGGGATGACAAAACTTTTAAGACGCTCGTTACTTGTTATACCAAAAATAAAATGAATACTCTTCTTCTATATGAAGCAGTTCTTCAGACTTATTTGTTTGCAGGTTATCCTTCCGCATTGGTTTCCTTAAAAAATCTAACTGAAATCTTCCAGCCGTTAAAGTTTCCTAAACCCGATAAACGCTCCAAACTAAAAATTACGCGGGATGGCAAAAAAAGTTGCAAAATGATTTATGGTGATTCGTATGATAAATTAGTTTCAAATATAAAAAGCTTTTCGCCTGAACTATCACAATGGTTTATTGAGGAGGGTTATGGAAAAGTATTAAGCAGAAACTTATTATCATTAAAAAAGAGAGAATTATTAATCTGTTCTGTTCTTGCATCTCTTAAATATGCAGACCAATTGTTTTCTCATTTAAGGGGTGCTGTCAGGTTGGGGAATAATATTACTGGTATTAAAAAAATATTAAGCAACCTGAAGATTATTAATCAAAAAAGATCAGCAGAATTTGGGATTATTCTGCTTAATAAATATTTGGTCAGTAAAAGTCGTGAGTAAACTATTAATGTCGAACAGAGCTTGAACCATTTAACAAGTTTCTTTAAGTGAAAGCCTACATTTGCTTATTTGTCTTGACATTAACTTTGCTAAAAAGTTATATTAACCTCAAATTTTCGCCTGATTATTAAATTCCTACTAAGGAAAAAGTATTGGATAATTTAGTTTTTTTGCAGGATGATTTTATTATTAATTTCGTTTTGGGGTTCCTGCTATCTTCTATCGTATCCTTTCTTTCATTTAAAGTGAAATTCCTTACTAAGAGTGGCGCATTCACAATGTTCATCCTCGCAATTTTAATATTCGGGTTAGGTAGCTGGAAATGGACAATCCCGATATTTTTATTCTTTCTTTTTTCCAGCCTCTTATCTGTAGCGAGAAAAAAAAGAAATATAAAAGTTGAAGAGTTTTTTGTTAAAACCGGTAGAAGAGATTATGCGCAGGTTTTAGCAAATGGCGGAATTGCAGGTCTGCTTGTTGTTTTTTACTTCTTCTTTAAATCAGATTTGATTTATTGTGTCTATGTCTCCTGTATAGCCGCGGTTTGTGCTGATACCTGGGCTACAGAAATTGGTACTTTATTTAACGTCAAGACTGTGGATCTTCTCACAAGTAAAGAGGTTCCGCAAGGCGAATCAGGCGGAATTTCAGTTCCGGGATTATTCGGTTCTGTACTTGGTGCATCATTTATTTCAGCTTCATCTTTATTCTGGATAAATGTATTTCAACTGGATTACTTTTTAATTATGTCAGCAGCAGGAGTATTTGGAAGCATAGTCGATAGTTTTCTTGGTGCAACCCTGCAGGCAAAGTATGAATGTGTGATTTGTGAAATACGAACGGAAAGATTACTTCATTGTAATATGGAAACACAACTCAAACG
>JAEXTA010000073.1 GCA_023453665.1 Bacteroidota bacterium
GCTTATACAATGTATTTCATCGAATGTTTAAGAAATCCTCACGAATACTTTTCAAGGATAACAAAAAGACTATTACCGTACACAGTTGATAAGTCATTTGATCTGATAAATATATCAGTTGTGGGAGAAGACCAAGCCAGAAGGGCTTTTTTTGATAGCGTTAAACGAGCACTGAAATTGACAATTGATCCAAGAACAAAAGAGAATTGGTTTGAACGTTATGCAAACTTGAAACTGGATTTTGATTTAAAGAAAAAAGAAATTGAATTTCCTACACGGACAAATGGAGCAGGTGGCATAAGGGCAATGAGTTTTAACAGTACGGCAAGTGCTCCTGAGGGTTTGCATATGTTAAAATTTTATGCTGATGAATTATCCCGAGCAGATACTAAAATCTCTTATAATGAAGCTGCAAAACTTTATGAGTTGGGTTTATCAAATACTAGTGTATCATTCCCCAATCGGGTTGGAAAAGTCATTGGATGGGCTTATCCCAATGATACTGATTATGATTTGACTCATGAACGATTTGAAAAAAGTCAAATTACAGAATTCATATTTGGAAGGCGATACACTACGTTTGAATTTAATCCTTCTATCACAAAAGACATGTTGAAGGACAGATATAAAGCTGATCCGGTGCAAGCTGAATTACGTTATGAATGTAAAAAACCAATTTCCAAATTCAACTTTTATCAACCACACTCAGACTCGATTAAAGATGTAATTTCAACATCCATCACGAATACTGTAGTCTATAAGCCGGTTTATATTCAGAAAATTGTTCAGGAAAAAAAGTATAATTTTAGCAGTATTGAGTTTTTAAGTATTGCTGGTGATAAAAAAGAGCGGTGTTTTGCTATTGATTCAAGTATTACTCATGATAGATTTGTAATTATGGGTGGATATAATGAAACAATTGATGTTAGAAAAATGGAGTTGTTTATTGGTGATACAATGGAAGTAATTGTAACAAATAAAAAACCAATTATTGATACGATAATTGTGATTGAACCTCAGGATTGCTTTCCAATTGGATATTTAGAAATTGGGCAAATACTTAGTCAATTACTGAAAGCCTTTCCAAATATTAAGAGCATTAATAGTGACCATTTCCAGAATGAAAAATTACGCTCCGAGATATTAGCAAAGGGGATCGCATCTAATACTTATTTTTTTAGTAGGGCAGTTCAAATGAGATTGTTCATGAAACTTAGATGGAATGTATGGAATAGAAATATAGAAATTTGTAATGACATCGCTCCTGGACATAAAGTGAAAATTGGAAGTAGTCCAATATCCTTAGCGGATTTGTGGGTACTTGAAGGTGAGAAATTGATTAAAGATGGAGATCGAATAGATCATCCGAAAGATTTTAGCAAAGATCTTCAGGATGTAACCGCAATACTTAATCAGGATTTATTAAATCTTGAAGTATCGAATTCATGCGTATACTATGGAAATATTGATTTATTAGAAGAGCGGAAATTATTAGAATTAGCTGAGAGATATCTTGATTTAAGGTATCCATATGATAGTGAAGGTGAACTGTCGAAGAAAGAAATCCGGGAAATAATGATAAAAAAATTAGGGATGAGTGAAACCCAAATCATTAAACTCGAAGATTTCTGTAAAGAAGAATATGGAATATAAATTGTTAGAACAAATTTAGAACAGGGATAAGTTAAACTGGAACATATCTTATATATGGAATAGAACATTGCTTCGTAAGCGAATGATTTAAGGTAGATATTTGAACAATGCTTCCCCTGATTCTGATTAAAGTATCAAATATTATAATTGGCACTATTTACATCTGAACCTTTTTGATTGGATCTAATCAAAATTTTTTTCAATCGAATCGGTTATACCTTAATAGGGATAGTGAAGTTAAATTAACGTGTTAACAAGGTTCTTGAATCTGTGAAAATTGTGTCAGAGATAAAGATTGAGAAGGTGGATTTGAACTTTAAAAAGGTTAAGCTGGAAACTAAGGATCCGGGGAAGGGGAGTAAGGGTTCACCGGGGAAGAATTTTGCAAAGGAGTGGGAGTGATTTTTTTAAAAGGTTACTTGTTACTAATCCGCGAATATAAGTATTTTTATTTGTCAGGCGATTCAACAATTATACAAACTAAAAGAAAGGGTGAACTGTATGAAGAAATACTTTATTTCTGCTATGGTTTTCTTGACCATTCTTGGATCGGTACTTTTAGGTACGCATAATATTTCCTATTCTAAAATGTTACCACCCCCAGGTTGGGTGTTAATTTACAATTCATATACCGTTATGGGAACACCCATTCCACCGGGATCCCATAGTGGTTGGCAATCATTTAATGTTGCAGCTGATGTAGCAACATTTAAACTAAAATTTCAATTTAAAGGAGATATAATAACCGGAGGAGGAGGTAGTGGAGGACCAAATGCATACGCAATTGTTCAGGTCAAAAATCCAAGTGGAGCTGTTGTTCTCTCAAGGCAGTATTCGACCCCTAATTTATGGGAATGGTATACATTTGAAGAAACACTAAGTAATCCGATAGCTGGTGGTACATTTACCTTTGATGTTTATGCTTCTCCTGATTGTTGGGATGGTTTGGGAACTTGGGTGTATAAGGCGAATTATGCATATAGAGAGATCGATGTAGACTAATTGTTTTAATCAGTTAGCTTATATTCATTTTCAATACAAATTAAATTATTCTAAAAACACTGTATAATTGTGAATTGATATTGAAACATAGCCCCATAACGGGGCTTTGTTTTTGTAATTTCAATCTTTTGTGATGTTCAAGAAAGTAGAGATTTAAACTAAGGATGCCAGAATTGGAATGAGAGTTTATGGGGGAAGAATTTTGCAAAGGAGTGGTAAGTATCTAAAAAATGACATAAGGATAATAGATATTTATTTGAGAAAAGTTTATATATTTAACTATATTCAAAATTTTGGATTTATAATCTTAATAGGTAGAGTTGAATGAATAGAATAGAATTTTCTACTTTTAAATTTGAGAGAATAATTTTCCAATTAAAATACCCTCCAGCACCATTAATTTTTGATAAAACGGGTAAAATATGGAAGGAAAATTTAGTAATTTTTCCAACATTAAAAATTATCTCTGCGGAGCCAAATAAATCTTCTTTTGTTATTGACAGAGACGCTGAGCTTTTTTGTGAGATTGACAATTTTAGAATATCATATTATGAACCCAAAGCTTCCTTGACTGAATTTATTGGAGTTGCTAAACCATTTTATGAAATATGTACAAGAGTACTTGAAATCGAAGAATTCAGCAGGTTAGGATTAAGATTATATTTTTTCAAGGAGTTTGATTCAATTGAACAAGCATCAGAAATTTTCGCTAAATCGAATTTATTAAAATTACCCAGTTCTAGTGAATTTATGGATATAGAAGGGAAAGTTTCGTTGCCAGATATGGCATTTATCTGGGAAAATGATAATCTGGGATGTATGGTTCATATTAAGGTTGAATCAAGAAAATTACGATTGGAAGCCCCGTTAAACTTTAGATTTATTCAACCAACTTTACAATCCCAGCACGGGATTTTAATAGATGTCGACTATTTCACAAAATCATCGGTAACTGCTAGTCAATTGGAAATAGAAACTTGGATAAAACAGGGAATACAAAGAATAAAAGCACAAATTGATAGATTCATAAGTGGGTGAAAAATGACAGAAGAAAAGTCAAAAATTAATTATCATTTATTAGATATTTATACTCATTTATCAGGATCAGAAAATCTTGAACAAGATTGGCTCGCTGACGCTGTAATTAATGAATTTCAATCTTTGAGTTGGAACGAATCAGTCGAGACGGAATCAATAAATGTAGTAAATAAAATTCCAACAGAGGAGCTATATCGTTCAAATATAATTCCTGAAACTGATTTACATACTACTCTCAGGTTTATTAAAGATTGTATTTGTTTTGTTGAGGAAGCCAAAATACATTTAGAAACAAATCCTGAATATTCAGACGATAGAATCCACTTTCTGTGGTTAAAATTGCATAATATTTTAGAAATGGGAAGTGTGAATGAAGGATTGAGAATGTGTGTTAATGCATTGATTTGCGGTATTGAAAATAGGACTGTCCCAATTGAATTTAATAAAGAACAACTCATATCTATTTCGACATTTTTAAATAAATTAAGTAATGAACCCTTTTTAAATTCCAGTAAATCAGTAGCTTATATAGAACAACTGGAACAAAGTGGACTGAATGTTCTTCCTTTTGGTTTTGAAGAATTGACAAATTTTTTAAGTGAATAAAGCTTTCGTAGATACAACGATATTTGCTGATTGTTTGTTAAAGGTGGGTGAAAAACAATCTGCAGCAAAAAAGTTATTAAAAAAATTTGATAAACAGGGACTCCCTGTTTTTGCTATTAGAGAATTCAAGGCTGGTGTCTTATCTAATTTCATATGGGCTCATAATGAACTTGCAATGTGTAAATCATACACAAAAGCATTTCAAAATATCCAAAATAAAGCTATATATAAGCGATACAAATTATTATCATCTCTTGAAGCACTCACGACGGTAATGTATATGAACAAACTTGTTCCTATTAAAAGTATAAAAGAAAAAAGTGGGGAGTACTTCAATCAGGACGAGTATCTTGTGGAAAAATACAGAACGAGTTTAAAATTTTTTATACTTAAAGCTTGGCAAAAACGTAGAAAATTGACCACAGATGTCATTAATGAACTAAATTGTTATTCGGAATTAGACATTCGTGAAACTGGTAAATTTTTAGACTCTAAGCCAATAGATTGTTCCACAGACAGTGATTGTTGCCTATTACCATTGTATAAAAAAAATATAACCATTTTAAAGCAACTGCGTGAGGAGCTTAAAAAGTTAAAACAAAAACCTGAAAGGGATAGACAAATTAAATTGCTTAAGGATATAATAAAAAGAAAAAATGAATTAACTTCTAAAGAATGCCGAAGTTTAGGAGATATTTATTTCTTGGTTGCGTGTCCTGTGGAGAGCACTATTATAACTACTAATGAGAGTGATTTTAAGCCTCTTTGTGAAGCAATTGGAAAAAAAATGATGAGTCCTAAAGATTTAGAATTATAAATTCTTTAAAGATTTCAATTCCAGAATATTCTTCACATCTCCAACTTAATCTGGTTGTGTTTTGACTTACCTTTTAGCTGAGCGGCTTTGAATGTGATATTCTGCTTCGATAGTTTTAAGCGCATGATTTGATCGTTGAAACTTTGTAATAACTAAAACTTATTTTTTCTTTCTTTCTTAGTCCCATGTAATTTCGAATAACGAATTCCACGCTTAATTTCTTCGCTTCGTCTTTGATTGGCTTCATCAACTTTTTTCTTAAGTTCCTCTGGAGTGGATAGAAAAATTTTAACTATTGTTCCAATCAAAATTACTACAAAACCTATGAACACTATAAGATTTGCTGTTGAATCATCCATAAACTATCATTAAGTAAAATAATTCATAGAGCCCGCTGTTGTGATTAGTACAAATTTAGAAAAGTAAATGTTAAAATGTAAGTGGCAACATTTTTTACTGGTATTTCTTTTTTTCATAAATCTGTTTACCTTACAATAAGAAAGAGAGTAGTATCTGGCGAACAAATGTTCCATTTGAGTTTTATCCGGGAAATGAAACCGGATTTCCGAACTCCAGATCTACTCTCCTTTCACGGTTTTCGGGAAATGATCCGAAAAATATTATTTCTTCCTATTGTAAGGCGACTGATTAGTAGGTTTTAGTGATATATTATTCTCACTTGCCTTAGTTCTTACTGCATCTTCAGTTCTGCCAAGTTTTAATCCTATTACTCTGGTTGGAGTATTTTGATTTGCTAAAGATTTAATTTGTTGGACTTCACTTGGCGTCCAAGGTTTACCTGAATTACGATTATTTTTAGCCATCTCTTAATTCCTTTTATTTAATTAATTTTAAAAATTTGGGTGAAAACAAACGATAAATAAAATTTAAGTTTTCTCATCTCCATTTTTAGAAATTTTTTCATTGACTTAATGACCGGAAGGGATTATTTTGATGGGTGAACAAAAAGAGTCCACATCAAAATTGATTTACCAGTCAATATAATTTTGGACTTAAACCCGGATAGAGTACCAATCTATTCGGGTTTTTCATTTTAAATTAAGTTCTTGTCATTCTACTTTAAAAAACTTTTTTTGATTCAACTTAATTCTTCAGTAATAATATGTATTATTTTTCAGAAAATGCAAAGTTATTTTTAAATCAAATAAAAAAAATATTTTTTTCTACTTACTTATATTATTCACAAATTAATTTTTGAAAAGTCGAGTCATAAAAATTTATCACGTTACTTATAAAATTACTCTCATCTTTTCCGCTAACCAAAATAAAAATCATTTTCTGCAGCTACTAAAATAAATCCCCCTACACCCGTAGAAAGCTCAATGTTTGATATATTTAAATCCATATTACTTCATACACATATTAATAATAGATTCTTTCTTTTTCAACAAACCAAAGGTGGCTGAAGAAGAATAATCGTAAGGTGATACAAAAAAATATTTTTTCTTGTTTGATATTAATTGCCTGTCTTATCTTTGTGCAGAATAGATCAATATTGATAAACCAAAAGTATATTGGACCATAAAATGCCCGGTGACTCCTCTCATCGGGCGGTTATATTAACCACAAAGCAAGAGGCGTTTAAGTTCATCTGCCACTTTCGCCTCGATAGATGAAGGGAAATTAATGCAGACAGGGAGAATTCTTATTTCCCTCGATATTATCGAGTCAGCCATCCGTAATTATCAACACACCAATCTTGAGATCAATGAAAAAATTATTCACGATGAAATAATGAATCTCCATCATTCGACAGATGACAATGTTGTCGTTGAACTTGCATATTGTGTTTACCATAACTGGAAGGTTTATTCGGGTCAGCTTCAAAAAGAAGGTTACATTTCAAATCGCTACACTGAACTGAATTATATTTTTACTGACTTGACAAAAATCAGATCTTATCTAAACAAGTTCTATTCAGGCAAATGATTTTAAAATAAAAAAACCCGGCTCCCCTGAAATCCGGGTTATAATTCCCCACTGCCTCCCAATATTTACGACCAGGCGTGTCAGAATAAATGTCTGTTAGTGTTCTTTACTGACCAATCATCGAATTTCTATCAGAAATGTTTAATAAAAAACCCGGACGCGGGATTTGTCCGGGTTTATGGAAAACTCTGACCTGTGTTATAGTCAGGAATTAATTATCGAAAAGTATTGTAGATTAATTAGAGTCATCAGTAAAATCCTTCTTACCGGCAAGTTGTTCAAGCCTCATTAGATCAGGCGGAAATGTTTTTGCTATTCTGTAACTCTCAAATAGTTTTTTGGGTTCGACAGGAAAATTTTCGGGGATGCTCAGGTAATAATATTTGTAAATCGTGTCTGTATGATTGTTTTTGAATAAAGCCAAACCTTCTGATTCTTCAGATCTTTCAATTAACCTTTTGATGCTGAGTGTGAACTCTTTATCCTTTTCCTTTTGAATTTCAAAATCATAAAACTTGATTGAATACCAATCCATAAGAATTCCAATTATTTACTAATAATCGGAATTAAATTAAAAGAGTTAATCCATTTAAAAACAAAAACCCGGAAAAGTGGGATTTTTTCCGGGGTTTTGGAAAACCCTGACCCGTAATCTTAGTCAGGAATTAATTATCGAAAATAAACAGAAAAAATTTAGTCAGTAATTATAATCACCTTCAATAGGTTCAAGCATCATAACAGCAGGTGGAAAAGTTCTGTGAACTTCAGCATTGTGTGAAAATATTTTTAATGGATCAAATGGAAAGCTTTCAGGAATGCGTAGATAGTAATACTGATAATGATTCAGTTTATGATTGTCCTTGTAAAGAGCAAATCCTTGCGGCTTATTAAGCCGGTTATTGAGATCACGAAATTCACCAATTAAATTTTTATCGGAACCACGCTCTACCTGCTTATGCGTTAATTTTATCGAATACCAATTCATATATTCTCCTCACCCTTCCAGATAATCGAATAAAATTCATACAAGTTGATTGTTCACAATATTCCGAATAATCTAACCAACCCGTAAAGTATAAGAATTATGACAATGATAGTAAGAATAAAATGGGAATTAGATTTGTCGATAGCCATACTGAAATAATTTTTTTGTGGAAGATAAAAGTATAAGACAGAAAATTATAACCAATAAAAATGTGTTTGTAAACAAAAGCCCGAAGCGACGTGTAGGAACACTTCGGGCAGAGGGAAAGCAATTCTACTTGTATTTAGTCAGTCAAGGTGGGGTGTAGAATTACATCTCAAAATTATATCAGAAAAAAATATCTTCCAAGAAAAAACCCGGGATATTAAGATCCCCGGGTTGTTAGGGCAAGTAATCCCGGTCAGTTTGTTTTGTGCTATGCGACAAGTGACCAGATCACTGTCACAATTTAAATCTCAATTTTTAAAATGCAAATAAAAAATGGATGCCCGCAACGCGGGGCAGGAACACTCAGGGTTTACCCGCCGCAGGCGCGGCGGGGGTTTCTCCAGGTAACTATTTTATCATCGTTGCACGGGTAAGCGGTAATCTGTTACCGGCAATAATCAAATCAATTAATTAATTAATTCAATTCGTGATTATTATCTATTTAATTAACTGCATCTTCCTTGCTGTTGTAAAATTTCCTGCTGTCATTTTACAGATATACACTCCGCTTGAAAGTTCTGATGCATCGAAGGTTACTTCGTGACTTCCGGCGGCATTGCTTTCATTCACAAGTGTTGCAACCTCATTCCCGATTAAATCGTAAATTTTAATCGTGACAAATTGTATACTACCCAATGAATAATGTATTCTTGTAGCCGGATTGAATGGGTTGGGATAATTTTGTTCAAGTATAAATTCATCCAACTCGGACGCTTTCTCATTTATATCAACCAAACCTGGTTTTAGCAACACCTGGCATCCTCCGTTTACAAATCCTGTATCAGGTGCTGAAATATCTACGCCGCCAACACCAACAAAAGCTCCTTCATTGCAGAGATATATATATTCTTTATCGCCATAACCATTATGTATTTTCTTGATTCTCAGGCATTGATATGAACCGGTTTGGAGAATCAGAGTTCCATAACCATCAATAACAGTCTCTTCAAAACTCGTTGAATAATTGGTCGAAAGTACACCTCCTGAACCGTTGAAAGTTGTATCATACTTTTCAATCTGTTGGCTGAATGAAGAACCATAACTTGCGGGGAATATTGCTGCTATCTCATAAGGTACATAATGCACAAACTTAATATCAGGTATTAATGAAGCTTCGCCTGTTACATAAATAGTATCATTCACAATATAAAAAACTGGATTTTTTTCTATCGTTGTTTCACTCTCACCAAAAGCAACAGCATCTGCCGGATAACGTGGTGCCAGCAATGGAAGGCTGCTTACTAAATAATTATATGATACATTAAGGTTTGAAAGGCTTATTGAACTGAAATCATAAATATTCGGCCCGCCTGTTTGTCCGATATTGAAACTGCCTTCACCTCCGGTATAATAATGAAAACTACCCGGTGTAAATAAACTCGAAAATGATTCTGTCTCCAGTATTACCTGGGAATAGATATTTCCATAAAAACAAAATAGAAAACCAATTAATGAAATTAATCGGATGGTTTGCTTGAAAGGTAACATTTTAATTTCTCCCTGTAATATTATGTTAAGCGTAATGCTGTATTAACTTATATATTTTTATTTACAAACAAAAGATTAATTATTTCCTTAACAGTATAGGTGTAACCAATATTATCGGTTTCTTATTTGGAAAGTTTAGTAGTAAAACTTTATGACTTCTAATCTCAATCTCATCACTCAAAACTCACACCTATTAGTTTGGACTTAATTCAAAATTCAAAACTCAACATTATTTCCACCTCGTCCAGTCTTCCTGCCTGTCCCAATGGGGAACTCGTTTCAGTATCTGTATTTATTTTTAATTCATAACTCAAAATTCAACACTCATAATTATTTTGTTCCCGCTTTTGCTATTCATTCGCTTTCGTCCTGGAGTGTCAGGTTTGTTACACAGGGCGGTCATTCTCTGGCGGCCTAACACTCGATATAAATCATCCACTGCCTTTCCTGTTCTTTTTTTATTATGTTGTACCGTAAAAGTTTAATAAAATAAAATGATTGATCGGTTTAATTCAGTTCAGAGCAGAATAATTTTACTTATATCTATCCTTGTTATAGTATTTCTTGCAGGGATATATCTACAGAATAATTCTGAATCAAAACGTCTTGAACTGTTGTTGAAGAACGAAGAAGATCAAAAGAATATTTTACTGCAAAATACAATTGAGTTACAGGGCAAAAGTCTGCAAGTCTTTGCTTATGACTATACTTATTGGGATGAACTACTGAACTTCGTTCAAAACCCGGATACACAATGGGCAAAAATAAATATCAATGATGTACTGCCCACATTTAATGTAAGTGGAACAAAAATCTTAAATAAAAATTTTAAAACTATTTATACCGCAGTATCCGATAATAACTTCAAAGCTTTAGATAGAATTATTGATTCTCAGGTTAATACCGGTTCTCTTACCTCAAATCCATTCCAGCATTTTTATTTAATGATTCTCGATGAGCTCATTGAAATCCGTACTGCACCCGTTCAGCCAAGTGACGATGTGAACAGATCAACGCCCCCAAAAGGTTTTATGATAGCCTACAGAGTTTGGGATAAACAATTCCTCGATGTACTTGGTATTATTTTATCAAGTACTATTAAATTAATTAAACCGGAAATTGTTAAAACGGATTTAATAATCGGTGGCGGCGAAACAACTTCAATTACTTCATCAATTGTCCTGACTGATCAGGAAAAAAAACCTGTCTGCCAGTTGCTCGTTATAAGTAAATCTGAAATCATCGAACGGCTTTTAAGTATATTTAATTATCAATACAACCTAACCATAATCTTTGCTGTCATAATTATGGTTACAATTTCAATTTTTCTTTTTCTCTATGTTAATCATCCTCTCAAACTGATTACAAGAAGTCTTGAAAATGAAGACCCCGGTTCACTCATCTCACTTTCCAAAGTTAAAAATGAATTCGGCAGGTATGCTCTATTAATAATTCAGTTTTTTGGACAGAAATCAAATCTTGAAAGAGAGATAATTGAAAGAAAGAAAATTGAAAAGTCCTTAAAGGAAAGTGAACAATTATATAAAACAATTTTTGACACTTCTGCGGATGCGTTTGTTTTTTTAGATAAGGATTTTATAGCGGCATATATCAGTCATCGTTTTACCGAACTTACTTCTTATAAGTTGGACGATCTTTCTGGTAAAAATTATTTTCGTACTGTCATCCATCATTCACCGGATATTCTTGCTGAAGTTGCTGCCTCTGAAGCATTAAAAAAAATTATCGGTCCGTTTGATTCAGTTTTAAAAAGTATCAATGATAAAACAATTTACGTTAACATAATTATGTCTCCGGTAAAAATAAAAGATGAGCCGTACTTGCTTATCAGGTATACTGATATTGGTGAAAAAAAATTACTTGAGGCTGAAACAGAAAAACATCAGAAACAGATTCAACAGGCCGGTAAACTGGCTTCACTCGGTTTGCTGGTTGCTGGTGTTGCCCATGAAATAAACAATCCGAACGCATTTATATCTGTCAACATCCCTTATATCAGACAATATTTTTATGAAATCTTCCCCATATTGGATGAGTATTATACTAAACATCCTGGTTTTAAAATTGGTAAGGTACCTTATGATATTTTTAAAGATGATGTAAGTGATTTACTAAACGACTTGAGGGAAGGGACTGACAGAATCAATCGTATAGTTAATGATCTTAAAGATTTTGCAAAAGTCGATTTGGAAATAAAATACGAGGAATGTAATCTTACAACTATCATTGAAACATCTTTACGGTTATTAGCAAATCAGGTTAAATCCAAAAATGCGATAGTGGTGTTTGACCATAGTAAAAATGTACTTGTTTTCGGTGATGCGCACAAACTCGGGCAGGTAATGATTAATGTTCTCGTTAATGCTGTCGAAGCTGTTAAACAAGGTAAAGGGAAAATTGAAATAACGTATGTTGAAAAAGCAGAAGGTGATTTAGTGTGCCGGGTCAGCGATAATGGTCATGGTATCTCAGCAAAAGAAATTGAAAAAGTTTTTGATCCTTTTTATACTACAAAAGGTGCGACCGGCGGAACAGGACTTGGTTTATCTGTATCCCGAAGTATAATGGAAAGTATGGGACACGGTATAAGTATTGAAAGTGAAGAAAAAATCGGGACAACTGTTTCTTTAATTTTCTCAGGGAAGAAATGAAATGAATCTTGCTTCAATTCTTATCGTAGATGATGAACCTTCTTTCTTAAGATCAATAAGGAGAATTTTATGGCAGGAAGGTTATACAAATATTACTATGGAAGAGGACGCTTCTAAAGTTCCACTGTTACTTGGTATGCAGCAGTTTGATGTCATCCTGCTTGATGTGACTATGCCGGTAATTGATGGTGTTACACTTCTCGAAGTTATCCAGGCAACTCATCCCGACATTCCGGTTATTATGCTCACTGCTAACCACTCATATAAATCTGCATTCGATTCGATAAAGTTAGGTGCTTATGAATATCTTTTAAAACCGCCTGATACAGACAGACTGCTCTTGACAATTTAGCGTGCAGTTCAGCAAAGAATGTTCATAAGGGAACGCGACTCGTTAAGATCGACGGGGGGATCTAAGTTAAAAAACCGTGATTTTTTTTCTGACATCATTACTAATTCCGCTTCTATGGAAAAAGTATTTGAGTTAGTAGAAATTTTTGCGCCTACCGATGAAACTGTTTTAATCACTGGTGAAACCGGGTCAGGCAAAGATTTGATTGCTGAAAAACTTTTCAGGCTGTCCCCAAGGAATGATAAACCTTTTGTAGTTGTTAACATTGCTGCTATTTCAGGTTCATTATTTGAATCAGAATTGTTCGGTCACGAAAAGGGTGCTTTCACCGGCGCCACTTCTGAAAAAAACGGTTTCTTTGAATCTGCCGATGGCGGAACTATTTTTTTGGATGAGATCGGCGAACTCCCCAAAGAATTACAGGGAAAATTACTTCGTACAATTCAATACGGTGAAATTTACAGAATAGGAAACCCGAAACCGGTTCCTCTTGATATAAGAATTATTGCTGCAACAAATAAAGATTTACCGCTGTCGGTTAGCAAAGGAGAATTTAGGGCAGATCTTTATTACAGGTTGAATCGGGGATATATTCCAATCCCTCCTTTGCGTGAAAGAGGTAATGATGTCAAATTATTAGCTTATCATTTTCTGAAAATTGGTTGTGATACTTTCAAAAAAAATATTACGGAAATTAATCCCGTCGCACTTGAATCTTTACAGAACTATCACTTTCCGGGAAACGTAAGAGAACTTGAAAATATTATTTTGAATGCTGTTGCTAAAACTCCTGATAACGGGATAATAGAAAATCTGGAGTTGCCTAAATCAAAAATTAAAACCACCTCATTTACTAAATCAGAGGAAGAATTAGTTTCTCTTGCTGAAGTTGAAAAACAGCATATTCTTAATGTGCTTGAAGCTGTTTCGGGAAACGTAACTAAAGCCTCCGGCATATTAGGTATTAGTGAAAGAACTCTTCAAAGACGGTTGAAACAAATCAGGGAACAATAGCTGGCGACAAATCTGACGTCAAAATTGTCGTTTAAAGTTTTATTTTCTAATCTCTGTTTGTTTTCTTTCACAAAAGCTGAAAAAATATAAAGCGCCTCAAGGCATAGTAATTGTCTTATCTCAAAGAAAAATTGGGGATTTGAGATGAGTACACAATCTATGTTAACAATTGGTGCGATGGTTTTACTGACTTTAACCTCGATGCGATTTAATTCCTCGGCGCTTTCAAACCTAACTGCTGAAATTGAAAATAAAGTTTATTTGACTGCCTTCTCGCTTGCAGATGATCTTATTGAAGAGATCAAACAAAAAGCTTACGATGAACAAACTGTTGAATTCCGTTCAATAAATCCTGCCGAACTAACGGCACCTGCCGGTATTGGTCCTGATTCAGCAGAAGTATGGCCAAACTTTGATGACATTGATGATTACGATGGTTTCTCAAAAAATATAAACCTTCCTCATGTAGAAAATTATCATGTAACCTCAACTGTTACCTATGTTCAGGCTGCTGATCCTGATCAGGTAAGCGGGACTCAAACATTTTTCAAAAAAGTTGAAGTTGAAGTTTCAAGTCCCTATTTGCGCGATCCGATAACAATGTCTTTTATATTTACACTACATTCAAAATAATCTTATGCATATACTACTTGATATATTTGGCTCAACATTCATTGCTGGATTGTTATTATTACTAATGCTAAAGCTTAACATATTCGCCTCAAATGCTACTGTAATATCTGACACTGAATTAAGAATGCAGCAGAATGCAAAAACACTTGCTGAAATGTTGAACTATGATTTAAGAAAAATCGGCTATAAATACGGCGGTACTGCATTGTCTGTAGCTGATTCGACAAGAATTAAATTTTTTGCCGATATGAATGCCCCCGGCACTGCCGGGCATGGCGTTATTGACCAGGTTGAATATTTTTTAAGTGATTCACTTACAGCAGCTGGTACTCCAAATCCAAACGACAGAGTTTTAACAAGAGTGGTTAATGCTTCAGATACAAGTGCTGGTCCGTCTCTTGGGCTGGTTAAACTCAGATTTTCATATTACAATGCGTATAGCTTTCCGACTACAGTGTTAGATAGTATAAAATATATAAAAGCCGAACTATGGGTTGAATCTGCAGAACCTGTCAGAAACAATTTGACTGAGCAAATGGAATATCCGTTTACTTACTGGGAATTAACAATTTATCCGAGGAATATATAATGGGAAAAAGCGCAATTATTATCACTTTCGGAATGTCGGTCATAATCACTTTTTTCATTCTGAAACTTAATGCCAACTCTAAAGAAGGTTTAAATACTACAATTAATATGTTTGAACAAACCCAGGCAAGATTGATTGCAAATTCCGGCGTAGAGATTTTTTTGGAAAAACTTAAAAGCGATCGCACAATGCTTGGCAAAAGTTTTAACGGTAACAGTCTGTTCGGAGGCAATTACGATATTAATATCACAGGACCCGATTCAAGTGTCGTCGTTACCTCTACTGCAACATTTCAAAATGTTTCCCACACATCAATTGTAAATGCTAAAGCGGACAGACTGCCGATTTTTCCTGCCCCTGGTGCAATGTACGTAGCCACTGACTCTGTCAACAATGTCCGTATCAACGGCAATATCACCGTTAGCGGATATGATCATGATATAAACGGTGTACAATTAGCTTTGGGTTTACCATTACCGGGTATCGCAGTAGACAATGCTCAGGCTGAAAATACCATTATTGGGAACATAAGTGGTGCTGCTACAATAGAAGGTTTTGGCGGTACTCCAAGTGTTCACACAGTCAATAATGTAGTTGATTGGGAACAATATGCCCTTGACGTTGTTAGCGACCCTGATATAATAATTAACACTCAATCTGATCTCGGCAATTATGCAAATTTGGGTACCATCGCAGTACCAAAAACTACTTTTGTAAATGGTGATATTCATATAAACTCTAATCTAGTAGGTTGTGGTTTACTTGTTGTTAATGGCAACTTGAGAATTAACGGAAATTTCACTTACCGTGGAATTGTTATCGCTTACAGCGATGCAGATATTACGACACAACTGAATGGGAATGGTAAAGTATATGGCGGTATGATTGTGGCCGGTAATCGTGTTAATCTTACAATAGCAAATGGAAACTTTAATTGTTTATATAGCAAGGAAGCCCTCCAGGCAATTAGCGCTCTTTTAAAAACAACAAGGTTCAGAATTTTAAGTTGGTGGGAATAATAAAGCATAAAAAATTACTAAACTTATTTAATTACTTAATACGGTTAAAATTCCAGGTTAGTTGTAGTCTGTTGATTAAATTTTAATAAAAAATCCTTTATAAATCCGGTTTTTTAAAATATGAGTCTAGATTCGGGCAATTTCTTTCTCCTCTTTATAGGTAACACTAAATAATCCGTTTTTTTTTTCGATAATAAATCCAAATGCTTTTTAACGATGTTATTGGAACTGATTTTATGTATAGAGTAGTTCTGCATTGTGTCATTTTATTTGCCGTTCTTGTCAATCCGGTATTTGCATCCGATTCTTTAACCGTGTATGATGAAGAGGAAACTTCACAATTTACATTCGGCTTTGATAAAGATTTCACCTCACGTTATGTTGACAGAGGTATGAGTTACAACAGGGGAATGGTGTCGCAATCAACAATATGGTTGACCCTGGATGATTTTACTTTTTCTGTTTGGGGTAACTATGTGGTTTATGACCTTGATGACAATATAAAAAATCATGAAGTCGATTTTACAGTAGTGTGGTCTAAATCCATTGACAACTTTTATATTGAACCCTCTGTTTATTATTGTGTATTTCCTGACCAACCTGATTATCCCTCAACAGCAGAATCCAATCTTTTTATTTCATATACACGCAGTATGATTACAGTATATTCTAATTTAAGAGTTGATATTCTTGAATACAGAGGTAGTGTAAGCGGTGATTTGGGTATCACATCTTCATTTAATCTGTATCACGATATTCAACTTTGCGGTGATATAAACAGCGGCTGGACGAATGGAAAATTTAATGTAGTTAATTACGGAATTGATGAACATCTGGCAAAATTCCAATATTTAAATTTTGGTTTATCGCTTATCTATTCGCCGGTAGATTTTTTAAATCTCGTTCCGCATTTTGAATACATTAAGCCGTTCACCGGTACGTTAATGTTATTATCAGGTTCAGGATTATCAAACTTTGGATTACGATTTGAGATTGCATATTAACCTTCCTATACAAACAAAAGTTTTAGTTTTGATACTGGTGATAGTAGCTATCTTCGGTGCGTCAATATTTTACTTACAAAAATCCGAAGATGAAAAAATAGACTCTATCATAAGAGAACGTGAAAAGGAGAATGAACTATCTTTTCAAAAAACTTTTGTTTCTGTTGGTAAAGGACTTGAACTGTTTGCTTACGATTATTCTTACTGGGATGAGATGTTGAACTTTACACGCACACGTGATTTAGTATGGGCTTCAAACAACATTGATGCATCCTTCAAAAGTTTTAATGTAGATGCGGCATTTGTCTACAATCAGAATCTTGAGTTAATCTATAAAGTAGCGGAATTTGAACACCCGGGCTTGATGGACATAGGTCCGATAGACAAAATCATTGAGCAGGCTGCATTTAACAAATATTTCTTACATTACTTTGGATCCTTTCAGGACACTATTTATGAGATCAGGCTTGCACCTATACAACCTTCAGATGATCTTGAGAGAAAAACCAAACCTTCCGGCTTTTTTGTTGTTATGAAAATTCTCTCGCAGGATTATCTCTCAGAACTCGCAGCTCAGACAACTTCAATTGTAAAGTTTGCTGAATTACCTTTTAATGATTCAGACACAAACAATTCTGACAGGTTTACAACCTCAACTGCAATGACGCTTAATGGATGGGATGGAAAACCGGTTGTCAGGCTCGTTTCTACCAGTCACTTTGCTATGTTAAAAATTTCTTATGATGTATTTAATAATCAGATTGTTGCACTGATTGTATTTGCCGCTTCTGTAATAATTATTATCACCTTTTTTTTAATGAAAAATGTCAGTTTTCCGCTAAAAACCATATCAAAGAGCTTAAGAGACGAGAATGCCGGTTTATTATCTGGCTACATCAATAACCGGGATGAATTCGGGAAACTTAGCAATCTGATCTCTCAGTTTTTTAAGCAGAAAGAATTTCTTGTTGAAGAAATAAAACAACGAAAAGAGATTGAAGTTTCATTGCAGGCAAGTGAAGAAAAGTACAGAAAGATTTTTGAAAACATTCAGGATATATTCTATCAGACAGATACAAACGGATTAATCATTTCAATCAGCCCTTCAATCGAAAGGTATTCTGAATATAAACCTGAAGAATTGATAGGCAGAAACATAAGAGATTTTTACAAAGAACCGAATCAAAGAAGTAATATGCTTTTGGAAATTCAAAAGCACGGTGAAGTAGCTGATTATGAATTACAGCTTGTTACAAAAACCGGAAAGATTGTACACTGTTCACTCAATTCACATTTTATTAAAGATAGTTACGGAAATGTAATTGGTGTTGAAGGATCCGCGAGAGATATAACCGAACGAAAGCAAAACGAACAGAAAATCTTAAAACTTTCACAAGCTATTGAACAAAGTCCTGTTTCGGTTGTAATAACTGATGTTCAGGGTAAAATTGAATACGTCAATCCGAAATTTACATCACTTAGCGGTTACACATTTGAAGAATTGTATGGTCAAAATGCAGGGATAATTAAATCAGGAATTACGCCGGATATTATATACAAAAACTTATGGGAAACTATCACTGCAGGTAAAGAGTGGAGCGGTGAGATTCAAAACAGAAAAAGGAACGGGGAACTGTACTGGGAAAATATTTTTATTTCACCTCTGAAAAACCCGGATGGTATAGTTACTAACTTCATTGGTATCAAGGAAGACATTACTGAGAAGAAAAAAATAATAGCCGAACTTATTTCCGCAAAGGATAAAGCCGAGGAATTGAGCAGGCTTAAATCATCTTTCCTGGCTAATATGAGTCACGAACTCCGGACTCCATTAATTGGTATTTTAGGTTTTTCTGAAATCCTTATTGATGACATAACACAACCGGAATGGAAGTCAATGATAGACAGAATCCATCAGGGTGGAAAAAGACTATTGGAAACTCTTAATCTTATCTTGGACTTATCCAAACATGAGTCCAGGAAAGCAGAAGTGAAGTATGAAATCCTGAATATTAACGATACAGTAAAGGAATGTTTAAATCTTCTCACGCCTATAGCTGCAAAGAAAGAAATATATCTTAAGTGTTTATATCATCAGGATAAAATCATTTCAATGATGGATAGAAAGCTGTTTCAAAGTTTAGTTAATAACCTTGTGGGAAACGCTATTAAATATACTCACAAGGGTGGTGTAAAAGTTGACGTGCTTTTGCAATCAATTGATGGCGTTAGTAATATAATGTTTAAGGTGAAGGATACAGGAATTGGAATAGATGAAAAAGATCTGAATATTATATTTGATGAATTCCGGCAAGTGAGTGAAGGATTTAATCGGCAGTATGAGGGCACTGGACTCGGATTAGCAATTACAAAAAAGTTTGTCCAAAAACTAAACGGAAAAATTTTTGTGAGCAGTAAACCCGGAGTGGGTTCTGAATTTCAGGTCGTTCTTCCATATCTAATACCGGACTCTCGGGATCGGTTAACTCAACCCATAGTGTTCACAGATAAACACGATAATAAACCTCGAACAACTGATAAGAAGATACTTTTTGTTGATGATGATAATGTTTCTCGCGACCTTATTCGGATTTTTCTGAATGAACAGTACATACTTGATACTGCGTATAATTGTGAATCTGCAAGAAATCTGATTTCACTCAATCGGTATTCATTGCTGCTTCTTGATATAAACCTCGGTATGGGCGAAAATGGAATTGACTTATTAAAAGAATTCCGGCGTAATAAATCCAATGAGAACATACCGGTAATCGCTGTTACTGCTTATGCAATGGAGAACGATAGAGAAAAATTTATTTTAGAAGGATTTAACGACTACATCGCGAAACCATTCCTTAAATCTGAATTCCTCGACCTGGTCAATCGCTTCTTAAAAGATTAAGAGTCCATTCATTTTTGTAAATTCAAATTATCTGATTAGGCATAAGACAACCTCATCAAGCCCAACAGAAAACCAAACTTTACTGGCTACGGAAATTGTGGTAGAAAAGTAAATCCATTCATCGGTTAACCACATTGCAAGGCTGTAATGCCTGTCCCCTCGGGAGACCATTCCACTACAGTTCCTAATGATTAACAATTGGTTTAAAAAATGGATGCCCGCAACGCCGGGCAGGAACGTCACGGGCGGGGGTTTCTCCAGGTAACTTTTTTATGACTGTCGCACGGGTAAGCGAGCAATCAGTTACCGTTAAAAAGATAAGTGTTGAAAAGTATACTTACAACTCCTTACATAAAAATATTTTATTGAATGTACAATGAGGATCTCTCCGGTTTACGCCGCCCTAATCCTCACGACGAATAATCATTTATGCTCACGAAAAGAGAGTAATATGAATATCACATCACAAAAATTATTCGCAGGCGCAAGCTTGAACTGGATTGAGGATCTTTTCGACTACACCGCACCTGAACACACTCTCAAAATTTTTCTTAAACTTCGCAGCAATCAAACCATTGAACTAACCGGCACAGCTAAAGGTTTAGCTCACAGGTTTACAGTCAACTCTGCAACTACAAACATTCCGCACGGAAAAATTCATACCAGCACAAGCATTTAAGAATAACGAAATGAGTCTTGTTGATAGAATGTGTATATTAAAATTATTAATAGGAATATAGATTTTAATATATAAATTTATTCCTGCCGTGTGAAAAACGTGGGAATAAACGCATAGAAGAAGGCTAAGTCCTTTTCGTATAAATACTAAAATCCGAAAGGACCGAGTCCTGTCTCCTCCATCACGACCCATTAAATCCCGATTATCCAATTAAGAACTCTTTGTTAAAATTACCCCTAAATGAATTGTAACAGATTTGAACTGCCAGAGCGACGAATGCTGATATAATAGTTTTTACTCGTTTTGCGAAACATAACCATTGTTTTTCTATTTTAGTTTTAGATAGGTTTTTTAATCACTCTCAACTCACACAGAATGATCACATCCTATTTAGTGAAATTAAATATGTAATAATCCTTAAAGAACTGAATCCTTATCCTTTATGGAAAACATAATTTGATTATTGATACGTTGTAAATTATTTTGGTGCAAGAGTTTGAGATAATATTGAGCTGTATCAATAAGAGTCTCAAATCAATGGCTTTTATGTAAATAAACAAGTTGCAAATTTTTATAATAAAAATTTTTAAGGGCATCATATGACAATTCAAAAATTATCACGTGCATTGATTTTAGTTATATCAACAATATTTCTTTGTCAAAGTTGTAAGGAGGAATCTACAGCACCACTAAATCAGCCTCCTATCATATCTAGTATAGTTACCAATCCGACTACCTCAACTTCAAGCAGACTTGAAGCTGCCGGAATAATAAGTATTAAAGTCAATGCAACGGATGGAGAAGGTGATGAATTGTCTTATACCTGGGAGTGTACAGGAGGAGTATTTTTAGAAGGACAGGGAACAGACTCAATAAAATGGCAAGCCCCAATTTCCCCGAGTGCAACTTCATTTAATATTACAGTAAATGTATCAGATGGCAAGGAGACTAGCAAAAATTCAGTTCAAGTTTATATCGATGCGGCAATTTTTTCAACTTTGAGTGGTTATGTATACTATACTAATACATCAATACCAATTGCCGGTGTACTTATAAGTATATATAACAAAAATTTTACAACAAGTATGGATGGATACTATTCTATAGATTCAATATTAAATGGAAACAGATTATTGAAAGCTGAGAAAGCTGGATTTGAAATATTCCAATCTACAATTTCAATTGATTCAGCCTCAAAATATCAGGTGATTAAATTAAGCTCACAACAATATACCCACAAGGTATACGGACAAATAAAAACTTCACTAGTACAACAGCCATTAATTGGTGTTCATGTAGTATTACAAAATAATGATGGAAGTCAGAGTGAAATTGAAACTTATAGTGATGCAAACGGGAATTATGAAATCACAGGTGTACCTGAAGGCTTACGGAAAATTGAATATGGTAAGTATAATTTCAAGAGTAACATCTCGGAATTACAAATATTGAATTCAGACATTCAAAACAATATTGAACTATATAAATATCCGGCAATACCTAATGATCCAATACCTGCGGATAATTCCCTGAACTTACCTTATTATGTTATTCTAAACTGGAAGAATTCTGATTCATCAGATACACAAATCAAGTACGATATTTATCTTGATGAGTCTGATCCACCGATGAATAAGGTTGGTGAGAACTTGGAATGGACTACAATAAGAGCATATTTTTTGAAAATAAATACCCTGTATTACTGGAAGATAGTTGCAAAGAGTTCCACAGGTGAAATCACAGAGGGGCCTGTCTGGAAATTTAAAACAAAACAATACAATACTGTTCAAATAGGCACTCAAGTTTTCTTAAAACAAAATGTAGATATAGGTGTAATGATCGACGGCGATCAGCAGGCAACAGATAATGGAATTGTTGAAAAATATTGTTACGACGATGATCCAAATAATTGCATTACATATGGGGCTTTTTATCAATGGAATGAGGTTATGAATTATTCAACTACACCTGGAACTCAAGGTATATGTCCCGAAGGTTGGCATATTCCGACGAGAGCTGAATATGAAATACTTAAAGCCGCAGTCAATCATAGTTCAAATTCGCTCAAGGCAGTAGGTCAAGGTACAGGTGCAGGGACGGGATCAAATACGAGTGGATTTTCGGCATTGTTAACCGGAAGAAATTATGGGCCTGGATACTTTGACAGACTTGGATTTACAACTTATTACTGGATGTCATCAGTTATCCAAGATTGGGCTCATTATTTATTATTATCTGAAGCAAATAACATAATACAAATACCACAAGAAGATAAGAATTTTGGACATTGTTTACGGTGTATTCAAAATGAATAATCTTAGAAATTTTAACTATAAAAGAAAATTCAAATCAGCCCAATGAAAGGATTTAATCTTCTTCCGCAATCACCGTAGCCTGTGAAGTTTGGTTTTCTGTTGGGCTTGATGTGTCCGTCTTTTACAAGTAAGATTAATATATGTTTAAGGTAGATTCGTTCTTGCACACAGAATCCGCAGGGACAGTTGTAGTCGTCCATTTCATTTATTCTGAATAATACTTCCGCATATAGTAAATACCAGTAGTCGACATTCTCCGGTTCGATCTTCCGTTTGAATAATCTTGATTTAAAGGTTTTTCTTTCCATACCATACAAAAATACTTTTGAATTGTGAGTTTTGTGTTATGAGAGAGAGCAAACCTCTCCCCACCATATGTTGCAAACTTTATCCTTACTTATACCGAAGGGCGAAAGCAAAAAAATGAGATTGATTGTATTTGATTGATCTAAAATTTATGTTGTTAGTGTAATTCTAAAAAAATACTATTCTAAATCTTCTCCGGACAGAATTACTTTTCCACAGTTTACTGTGAGATAACCTGAATTCTCTTCCACAATTTTTGTCAGTAATAATTTAAAATACTTTTTTGGAGGCAATGCTATGAAAGTAATTCTTGCGCTGTTATCCGTCCTTTCTTTCTTTCCTTTTCTTTTTGCACAGGATTTTAATTATCTGCCTGCACCAGTAAACAATCACCAGGTTTTAACTTATACCGAATTTTCTTTGTCGTACAATGAGGAACACGAACAAGCTGACTGGGTTGCTTATGAATTGACTGATGAGGAAATAGAAATTAACAGAGACAGGTGTGATTGTTTTGCAAGAGATGAAAATGTAACAACAGGAAGTGCAATTGATAATGATTACACTTCAACAGGATTTGACCGTGGACATTTATCACCATCCGCAGATAATAAAGCAACTGAACTTTCTAACCGCGAATCTTTTTTGTTCTCGAATATGAGTCCGCAATTACCAAGCTTTAACAGAGGCATCTGGGAACAGCTTGAGGAATGGGTACGAAGCCAGGCAAGAGTTCAGACTACAGTTTACGTTGTAACGGGTCCTGTCTTTATAAACAATCTCGGTAAGATGGGTAATAATGAAGTTACCATACCGGGTTATTTTTATAAAGTGCTGTTAAGGTTTGATGGAAGTACAGCAAAATCCATCGCATTTCTGTTACCACATATCGGAGCTGTCGGGCAGATTAAAGATTATATAGTGCCTGTAAATACAATTGAGACTTTAACAGGAATAGATTTTTTCCCGGAGCTCGATAATTCTTCCGAGAACAGAGTAGAGGGGCAATTTGAACCAGGAAAATGGGGATTCAATTAAAAAATTTTATTCACTTATTATTTATAGAGGGTGAGATGGAAGAAATTAAAAAAGAGATACTAACTGCTGAACCAAAGGCAGAAAATATTTCGATCACAAAACTCGTTGATAATTTTGCATCGGGGTCAATTTACTATGTTGAGTTCAATATTACGGGTGAACCTGAAGAAGATGAAAACTTTTATTATGTGCTTATGGATAAAAACAAAAATGTATGGCTTTATGAGGATGGAGTTGATGCAATCCAAAATTTAAAGGTTGAATTAGATAAGAGATTAAGTTTCAGACAGAGAATAAGCGAGTTCACATTATTTGAATTAATCTCCGCCACCATTGCCATCATTATTACGTTAGTAGTCGTATTGATAGTATTTGGTAAAACTGATTTCAATATTGATGAACAAATAGCTTCTCAGGTTTTAAATATTTTTCTGATTATAGTCGGATTTTATTTCGGTAAAAATGTAAAAAACAACTAATGGGAAAAGGAGAAAAAATGGAAATTGATGACAATCTTGTAAAG
>JAEXTA010000109.1 GCA_023453665.1 Bacteroidota bacterium
TTTTACAACCGCGCTAGAACGTGTAAAAAAAGAAGGTGGAAAAGTTTTATACGGCGGTGAAGTGTTATCCGGAACAGGGTATGAATCCGGTTGTTTCGTTATGCCAGCAGTAGTTGAGGCAGAAAACCATTATGAAATAGTTCAGGAAGAAACTTTTGCACCAATACTTTATTTAATAAAATATTCAGGAAATCTTGATCACGCTATTGAACTTCATAACGGAGTTGTACAGGGATTATCATCTTCAATATTTACAACAAATATGAGAGAAGCTGAACAATTTCTTTCTGCATGGGGTTCTGATTGCGGAATTGCTAATGTTAATATCGGAACATCAGGTGCTGAAATTGGCGGTGCATTCGGTGGTGAAAAAGAAACCGGCGGCGGAAGAGAGTCCGGTTCTGATGTTTGGAAAGTTTATATGAGAAGACAAACAAATACAATTAACTACGGAACCGATCTGCCATTAGCCCAGGGCATTAAGTTCGATATTTAATTCCCGTAGATTTAAAAATAAAAATGGATGAAGCAATTCATCCATTTTTAGTATAATAATTTTTTTAAGCTTACCCGATTGTCATTAGTATTAAATCAGAAAGTATTGTTGCACCTTCTTTAAGTAGCGGGTCAGGCTGTTTTTCATTTCGTTCAGCCACTTCACCTTTTTGAAGCAGTTTTAATCCAAGTCTGCTGCGTCTTTCATTTTCCCTCTGGAATCTTTTTTCTTCTTCAGCTTCCTTTTCTTTTTTTCTTACTGATTCATTAAGTGAAATTTCAGTTTTGGTTTTTGATTCCTTGTATTCTTCAATTTCTTCCTGAAGGTTATCAAACTCATTGTTGGTTTTAATTCTTTCTTCATGTTTACTAACAAGCTGCGGAATTAAATTTTTAAGTTCACCATAAAGAGCATAATCTGTTGATCTGATTTGATCCCATGGTAAAGCACTTGGTTCTGAACTTTCGCCATACTCATTAGGGTCAAAAGCTGAAGGAAATTTAATATCCGGAACAACGCCAAGATGTTGAGTGCTTCCTCCGTTTATCCTGTAGTATTTAGCGATTGTAATTTTTAATTGCCCGGCAGGGTCATTGGATTTAGGCATTATCCTGTTTAGATCAATCAGGTTTTGAACTGTACCTTTTCCAAAAGTTTGTTCGCCGATAATCAAACCTCTTTGATAATCCTGAATAGCGCCTGAAAAAATTTCTGATGCAGACGCACTGAAACGATTTACTAATACCGCTAATGGACCATCATAGACGATTGTATTATCAGGATCAGTCTGAACTTCTATATTTCCCTGTGAATCTCTAACTTGAACAACAGGTCCGTCCTTTATAAAAAGACCTGTTAGCTTTACTGCTTCTTCTAGAGAACCACCACCATCATTGCGTAGGTCAATAACTATTCCATCAACATTTTCCTGTTTGAGTGAATCAAGCAATAACCTTACATCTCTTGTTGTACTTTTATAATCTTTCTCGCCGCGTTGCATAGCTTCGAAGTCGCTATAAAAAGCGGGAACATTTATAACACCAATTTTAAAATTCTTTCCTTCGTTTGTTATTTCAAGAACTTCTTTTTTTGCAGCCTGCTCTTCAAGTTTTACTTTATCACGGACAAGAGTGATTTCTTTAACTGGTGCATTTGGTCCGCCGTCTGAAGGAATTATTTGAAGTCTAACTTT
The DNA here is from genome assembly GCA_023453665.1 of Bacteroidota bacterium. GTDB lineage: Bacteria > Bacteroidota > Ignavibacteria > Ignavibacteriales > Ignavibacteriaceae. The sequence continues at coordinate 1,689 of JAEXTA010000109.1, forward strand.
TGTTTCTTTTGGTCCACGGATCAACTGAACAACGTCAGTAATTTTCCATCCCATAACATCAACCATTTCGCCATCTTCACCCTGCGCTACGCCGATGATCTTATCATCACGGTGAAGTAAATTACTTTTATATGCCGGACCGCCGGGAATAATTTCATGAACTTTTGTGTATTCATCTTCAGTCTGAAGTTGTGCTCCGATTCCTTCAAGTGAAAGGCTCATACTTATCTTAAAATTATCTGATGTTGAAGGTGAAAGATAATTTGTGTGGGGATCCATTACCTCAGTATATGAGTTCATGAATAACTGGAAAACATCTTCCGAGCTGTATTGAATAATCGCTTTCCTGTAATTCTCATATCGTTTGGTAAGACGTTCTTTTATTTTATCCCATTCCGTTCCTTCTAGTTTAAGAACAAGCGCATCGTTCTTTATTCGTTTGCGCCAAATTTCATTTGCTTCTTCCGTAGTTTTGGGCCAGGGTTTATCTTCACGTTTAAGTTCATAAGTCTCATCGACAGAAAAATCAAATTCATTTTCAAGCTGGGATTTTATAAATGCCATTCGTTCTTCAACACGAATCTTATACACATTAAAAATGTCATAAGCAGGATCAAGATAACCTTCTTTAAGAAAGTCATCATAATCATAACGTTCAGTTTCAAATTTATCTATATCTTCCTGAATGAAATACGACTTGCTGAAATCAAGTGCTTTCAGGTACCTGTCGAAAATTACCGATGAGATAGAATCGTTTAGTTTTGTTTTTTTATTGTAATGGTAACGCGAAAGCAGCATGTTGATATGCAGATTTTCACTGCTGAGATGTTCATTCGGTTCAACTACAATAAGTGAATCGGGCAGATTTGAAACTAAACTTTCCCGGTTGTCAGTTTTTGCAAGATAGATGTTCACCGCTGCTAATATTACGATTCCTGTTATTATCTTTTTCATATTTCCTTTAATAAATGTTTTCATCGTATAAATGATACTGCTCTTCTTTTAATAAAAAGGCAGTATAAAACTGCCTTAATTTAATTATGAGTACTTAATGAATAAAATACTATTCTTAATCCCTTATTTAAAAGTATCTTTTGACTGAACCACTTTTACATTCTTTACATTCAAAGGAAACTTTGAAACCACTTCATCATCATCAAGAATTTGTTTTGGTAGTCCGGCTTTTACAAGATCAGAATATGTCATTGGTGAAACAATGTTGTTCAAAAGACTTTCAGACAATGCTTCAGCTTCACTCTGGTCGGTAACAATTGTTACAAACATTTTCTCCGTCTGCCAGTATTTTTTTATTGCATTGTTCACATCTTTAAGAGTAAGGTCATTTAATAATTCTTCAAGTTCTTTTATGTAATCTTCTCTTCCGTAATATTTAGAATCGAGAAGATAGCCAAGCTGTTGTGATGGAGTCTGTACATAAAGTTTTGTATAACTGATTAAGAATTTTTTTGTTGATTCAAAAGCTTCTTCAGTCATACCATCTTTGATAAGTTTATCAAGTTCCCACACTGCCATTCTCAATGCAAAGTGAGCGTGTCCGAGTTTAATATCTTTTAATTCTTCATACTGAACTTTTAACTGTTTGGCAATCTGAACAGGTCTTATCCATATTGAAAAATAATTTGATGACCTTGGTACTCCGGCAGGAGGCAGCATATTTGAACCACCGTTTTCATACCATTCGATATAACTGTAATCGCCGTAATTCATTGAACGCTGTTCGCGTAATTGTTGATACAATCTTCCGTATGATTTTCTATGTTCACCAAGATATGAATTGGCAACCATCAATGCGGCAAACTCATCAGACGATCTTGTTATTGGCATCGGGAAGCCTGCGAAAATTGCTGAACCAAAGGCATTGTCCTTTGAGATTATTTCAACTTTAATTCCATCCGGCATATCAACGGTTTTTACTTCAGGTATTGATGGTGAATGATCTGAAAGTTTTGTAAGATCATTTTTTAGTTTATTCAAAAAATCATTTGAGTAATTACCGGCAATTCCGATCACCATGTTATTTCTTGTAAAGAAATTTTTATAATGTTCTTTTACATCATTTAATGTAAGTGCAGTAACTGATTCTGATTTACCCTGAATCATATGCTGATACCTCGTTCCGCGGAAGAGAAAATCCTCAAGAGCTTTTTTACTGTATTCCTCATCAGATGATGCGCGGATGACCTGGTCAACATAATTTTGTTGATTAACTTTTACGCGATTAAAATCTGATTCGGTGAATGAAGGATTTGTAATCAATCCAATCATAACCGGGTAAAATTTTCCCACCCAGTCATTGTGAATTTCAAATGTAAAGATTGAAACTTCTTTATCAACATTAGCGTAATACCGCGAAGCCATTGGATAATTGAGTTCCTGAATTGCACTATAAGTTAATTCTCCGGTTCCGCCCTGAAGAATTGTATTAACAACGGCTGAAGTTAATCCTTCCTTACCTGACGGATCCGATACTGAACCATTCTTAAAAAAGAACTTAACAACTAATTTGTTTGATGCAGGATTTTTTAACTCAACAAATTCCTGTGCAAATATTGATGTCATAATTATCATACTTAATAAAATTGATTTAATCATTTTACACCCCCTTCGGTATCAGCAGTGATTGTTGCAATTGTTAGTCCGGTTTCAACAAAATATTTTTTTGCAACATTTACAATATCACTTACAGTTACTTTGTCATAAAGTGTATAAAGCCGGTTGATCGATTCAGGGTCATTTGTAAGTGCGACATAACTTCCTAACGATCTTGCAATTGCATCAGGGCTATCAATACTCATTGCAAAACTATATTTCAGGTTCGATTTTGTATTTGTTAATACGGTTTCATCAACTCCGTTTTGTTTCACTTTTTCGATGGCTTTAACAATTTCATCTTTAACGTATTGAAGGTCTTCTTTTTTTATTAGTGAAGATTGAATTGAAATTAAGTATGGATCACGTGTATCTGACGCACCACCGCCAATGAATCTAACTTTCTGTTCTTCCAAAACTAACTTCTTATATAGGTCAGAAGTTTGTGAGAACAAAATGTTTGTAAGTACGTCAAGAGCCGGCATATCAATTTCTTTATCGCTGAATGCGGGACCTTTATAACTTAAACTTAACATTGGAGGAATACCTGCATTTTGCAGATGTGTAAACCTTACTCCTTGCTGTGGCGGTTCAGGTTTAACAACTGAGACATAATTTCCTTTTTCCCAATCGCCAAAATATTTTTCTGCAAGTGCATTTACATTTTCTTTCTTAACATCACCAACCACAATTATTGTGCAGTATTCCGGTCTGTAAAATCTCTTAAAGAATTCACGTGAATATTCATACTGGTTGGGCATATCAATAATGTCTTTTAAGAATCCCATTGTTGTGTGTTTGTAAGTATGTGCATCAAAAGCTGTATTATTTATATTTTCATACAACTGAGCATAAGGGCTTGCGTTATTTTTTGTGTATTCACCTTTAACTGCGCCGGCTTCGGTTTTAAAGTCGTGAATAGGATAATTCAAATTCTTAAACCTGTCTGATTCAAGTTCAAACATCAGTTCAAGTTCATTTGCATTGCCTGTCATGTGATACATTGTTCGGTCAAGTGAAGTGTTTGCATTGGCACCTGCGCCGATTGATTTTAGTACATCATTGTATTCATCTTTTGAGTACTTGTCTGTTCCGCGGAACATCATGTGTTCAAAGAAATGTGCAAATCCTGTAACACCTTCTTCAACTTCATCGCGTGAACCAACTCTTACAACTATATAAAATGCTGCAAGTCCCGGACTATCAAACTCAACAGTAACAACATTAAGTCCGTTTGGCATTTTATGTTGATGAATAGGGTAGGGAAGAATTTTATCTCCCGCAAAACTAAGATTACCTGTCATAGTTAAAATTCCAAACAGGCATACAAAAAATATTTTCGACAACTTGATTCTCCTCCATAGTAATTATTTTGTTTAATAATTGGAAAATTCTATAAATGAATTATTCGTGCGGATTAAATTATTTTTTAAATGCAATTTACCAACCAGAAAATGATGAATGGTTTGATATTAAGAATTCCTTTAGTTGATGTGTGAATGTTATTTAATTCCAGAAGCAATATTAAGTATTTCTTCGGCGTGAGTTGTAACATCAACCTCTCTGAGTATTTTATAAATTTTTCCTTCCTTGTCTATAATAAAAGTAACACGGCTTGCCATACCGATATTATTTAACACACCGTATGCTTCAGTAACTTTTTTATCTTCATCAGATAATAAAGGGAAATTTAAGTTGTGATCTTTAATGAATTCTTGCAGTGCTTCTTTTGAGTCAACACTTATTCCAAATACTTTAATGTTATTTTCTTCAAACTTGAAAAAATTATCTCTTACACCGCACGCTTGTTTAGTACATCCGGATGTATTTGCCTTTGGATAAAAGTAGATAATTACAGGAGCTTTATTTACCCAATCACCAAGATTATAAGGATTACCGTAAGCATCCTGTAAACTGAACTGAGGTGCGCTCATACCTTCCGATAAATTCTCAGCAGTACCGCCGCAACCTTGTAATAAAACTATTGATAATATTATCAACATAGCATAAGTCAATCTCATATTTATCCTTTCAATGTTTATTCATCTTTTAAAACCGTTCTATTAAAAATAAAGTTCACATTTGATAACATTTTTTTGTTATTAAAGATTGCCTCAACTTCATCTTTTGTAAGATATTTCATCGCTTCATTTGAACTGAGTATTTCATTTTTCAGGTTTTTAGTTTGATCATTCCAAACATCCATAGCACTTGTCTGGACTATTTTGTAAGCATCTTCACGAGTAACACCTTTGTCAACCAGCTTAAGAAGTATAGTTTGTGAGAATACCAAACCTCGTGTAAGATTCAGATTATTTATCATATTCTCAGGATAGATGATCAGATTTTTAACAAGTTTAACTGCAAGATCCAGCATATAGTCCAATGCAATACATGAATCAGGAACGATAACTCTTTCAACCGATGAATGAGAAATATCACGCTCATGCCACAATGCAACATTTTCAAAAGCTGCAACAGAATTGCTTCTTAAAATTCTTGCAAGTCCTGCAATTCGTTCACTCACTATCGGGTTCCTTTTATGCGGCATTGCCGAAGAACCTTTTTGCCCTTTACTGAAATATTCTTCTGCTTCAAGAACTTCAGTTCTTTGAAGATGTCGTATTTCAATTGCAATCTTCTCTAACGTTGCTCCAATCAATGCAAGCACAGATAGAAACTCTGCATGCCTGTCACGCTGAATTACCTGAGTTGAAACAGGAGCAGGGGAGAGTCCCATTTTATCGCAAACATATTTTTCAACATCTGGGGAAAGATGTTCGAATGTACCAACAGCACCTGAGATTTGTCCAACACTTATAGATTTAATAGCGGCTTTAAGTCTTGTTATGTTTCTTTTGGTTTCCTCAAACCACAATGCAAACTTTAATCCCATAGTAGTTGGTTCTGCGTGGATGCCGTGTGATCTACCCACACAAACTGAATCTTTATGTTCAATAGCTCTTTCTTTTAGAACTCCTTTTAGATCATGAAGCCGTTTTAATAAAAGTTCACCGGCAGTTTTCATTTGATAGGAAAGTGTTGTATCAAGAATATCTGAAGAAGTCATCCCGTAATGAATATGCCGCGAAGAGGGTCCGACATATTCAGCGACATTAGTAAGAAAAGCAATAACATCGTGTTTGGTTGTTTCTTCAATTTCAAGAACACGTTTAACATCAAAATTTGCTTTGCTTTTTATTGTCTCTAAATCTTCTTTGGGAACTTCACCGGCAATACTTCTTGCTTCAGTTGCGAGTATTTCAATTTTAAGCCAGGTCTGAAATTTAAATTCATCTACCCAGATTTTTCCCATTTCAGGGAGTGTATATCTTTCAATCATTAGTTTTTCTCCAGGTACATTTTACGGGTGATTTCATCATCTTCTCTGATAATTTTTAGTGAGATTGTTTGACCTGTTCTGAATTCCTGAAAGACTCCAACAAGTGTCTGTTCGTTATTAATTTTATACTCTTCGACCTGTGTAATTATATCACCCACTTTTATACCTGCATCACCAGCGGGAGAATTTTTTGCAACCTGAGTAACGATAACACCGCGTGTGGTTTTCAGGTTGTAATAATTTGCAATACCTTCATCGATAGATTGGATGCGTAATCCGATGTCGAAGTCACGGTCAATTTTTCCTTTTTCTTTCAGTTCGGTGACTATCTTTTTTACTTTGTTAATCGGAATTGCGAAACCAAGACCTATGCTGCCCTGGCTGCCTGCAGTATAAATTAGTGTATTCATTCCGATAACTTCACCAAGACTGTTTACGAGCGGGCCACCGCTGTTACCACCGTTAATCGACGCATCTGTCTGAAGCATATTCAAATAGTATCTGTTGTTCAAGGGTTCAAGATTCATTCCTGTTGCGCTTACAACACCAACTGTAACTGTTGGTTTATCATTAAGATCAAATAATCCAAATGGATTACCGAGAGCAATTACCCATTCACCAATCATAATATCATCAGAATTTCCAAGAATGACATAAGGAAGATTTTCTTCGTCAATTTTTATAAGACATACATCGGAGATAGGGTCGGTTCCAATGATCTTTGCACTGTAGTGATTTCCGTTCGTCATTGTAACAGTAATTTCAGAAGCGTTGCCAGCAACGTGGTCATTGGTTAAAATGTAGCCGTCTGGTGAAATTAAGTATCCTGATCCAAGCCCTTTAACTTTTTGATTATAATTTCCCCGATTACCAAAAAACTGCCTGAAGAAGGGATCATCGAAGAACGAACCAAAAGGATCGCGATATTGACGTATTTCAGTAACATTTATACCAACCACCGCTGGACTAACTTTTTGAACAGTTTCAGTGATGATATTTTTTCTTGAATTTGTTATATCTGAATTAGCCAGATTTCTATATGCGGTTAACGAATATCCATCACTCCCTGATTCATAAAAATGTTTTTTATTATTAGAAGAACTCATTAGATAAAACACAGCACCCGCAATTAGAATTAATAAAACTATAATTCCTGTGAATTTATAATTCTTCAACATTCTTATTTCCTTTTTTCTGGTTTAGATGTTTCAATAAATCTTTTAATGGTTCAATATGTTTAATAAAAATAATCAATAATACTGATGTGGTGAACAACATTAACAATGGAACGGATTCCGGCAAAGGGTTCGTATATTTTATTGCAATATTACCCGATGAGAATGTAACCATCAAGGACAATATTGTTGCTGCAATGTTTGATAGTAGTATATCTTTCTTCATTATAAATACTATTACCCAGAGGATCAACCATACAACCAGCATAAACGGAAAGATCAGCACTGAACCACCGGCAGCGGTTGCAAGGCCCCGACCCCCTTTGAAATTCAGCCACGGATTAAAGCAATGACTGAAAACAGAAAAAATGAGCGCTAAGGCAGCATAGATAAAATCTCCGGAATAAATTAATGTTACAAGATAAACGCTAAGAAAACCTTTTAACGCATCTATTATCAGAACAATAACTCCTGTGAGCTTTGAATTGGTTACTTCAAACGAATTCATAGCGCCTACATTTCCAGACCCAGTTTCTGTGATATCAATTCCTCTCGATTTCATAAGTACAAGATAGGCAGTAGGAATTGATCCCAGAAGGTATCCAAGCAGTACTGAAATTATATATTCCATTGTTTAATAAGTATTATGATCACCAAAAATAATAAAAATAATTTTTTTATCTGAACCTTTGAAACTTATTGCAAGAGTATTAACAGTCTGTTATATTTGTCACAGAAAATTTTTCAAATGCGGGAATAGCTCAGTTGGTAGAGCGCAATCCCGCCAAAGCGGGATTGATGTCGCGGGAAAAATTGAAAAGATAGAAGACGCAAAAAAGAAATTTATGCGGGAATAGCTCAGTTGGTAGAGCGCAACCTTGCCAAGGTTGATGTCGCGGGTTCGAGTCCCGTTTCCCGCTCTCCTAAATCCACGAAAGTGGATTAATTTTTTCATATCAGTATTTAAGGCGCTGTAGCCAAGTGGTTAAGGCGAAGGTCTGCAAAACCTTTATTCGTCGGTTCGACTCCGACCGGCGCCTCAAAAACCTACCCAAAATTTCCAATACAAAAATGTACACAGTATATATATTAAAAAGTTTAAAGGATCTTAAGCGATATGTGGGTATGACATCTGACTTCGCTAGGAGAATTGATGAACATAATTCCGGCAAAGTTAAGTCACCAAGGAACAGAAGACCTTTAATTATAGTCTATATGGAAGAGTTTCATACAAAGGAAGAAGCTACCGCAAGAGAAAAATTTTTCAAGACAGGGAAAGGGCGAGAATATCTAAAATCAATTGGGAAGTAAATTTTCAAGCGGTTAAGGCGAAAGTCTGCAACCCGCCTCAGGCGGGCGACTCCGACCGGCGCCTCAAAAACCTCCCCATACTAAATCCATTAAAAATGTAAATAGTATTTGTTCTAAGAAGTCTTAAAGATCAAAAGCGTTTTTTAGAGATGACAAGAGATCAGGAAAGAAGGCTGGGGGAATATAATTAGAACTGAATAATTTTCGAGTGGTTAAGGTTAAAGTCTGCAACCTGCAGTCCACTCAGAATCCTTCAAAACTAAATCCAGAAAACCAATCAACACTTAAAATTTTACTGAATGAATTAAAAGGACATCAATATTTTAGTGAATTGAAAGAAACGCTCAAATTACTGAGGATATAAAACTTTCAACAGCATCATCTTTTGTTTTGTAAGTGTCCATTAACTTGACCGTGCCTGTTTTATTAAGCATGTCAAGAGCAAGGCTGGTTGGTTCAACAAGTTTGATTCTTCCACCTAACGATATCATTTTTTTGCCGGCAACAACAAGGGTTCCAAGAAAAGTTGAATCAATAAATTCACATTGACTTAAATCGATGACGAGTTTTCTGCATTTTTTTATCATGTCTTCTTCAAGAATATTCTGAAACTCTTTAGCCTCTTTAATCGTTGCACGAGTCAGATTTACGACCTCAATAATTACATCGCTTCTGTATTCTTTTGCAAAATCATCGTACATGATGGTCCCTTCATTTTAGATGTTTTAATTTTATTTTTTGTTCATAACAAAATTCCAAAAAAAAAACTATAAAACAAAATTTGCCGGTTGTGAACAATCAGAAATAAATTAGGTGATTAATTCAATTCGTCTTAATTTTGTATTATCAACTCAATCATTTGAATAACTAACTCATTCCAGAATATGAAAAAATTTATTTCATTTGTCATATTGATTGTTTTTACAATGATCATCTTTTTTTCTTGCGGAAATAATCCTCTTGATAAGAGATATGATCAAAAAACCCGTCAGTCAGACTTAAAAAAAATGAAAACTGATGGTGACATAACTAATGAGCAGTTTGTTGCCCTTGGGATCTATTTTGCTTACGCCTCTTTTAATAATGTCAACCTGACAGGAAAAACTTACAGAGAACTTATAAAGGATGCTTATGAATTAAAAAAGAAACAGAGAACTGAACAACCTGTATTAACTGGCCCTGAAAAAGAAAAATCAGATCAATTAAAACGATTGCAGCAAGTAGTTTCAATTGAACTTCTTGGAAAAGAAAACAGCAGGGATGCATTAGGAAAAGCCGTTAATCTTCAATTCAAATGGAGAAACCACAGTGAACTTGACATAGTTGGAATTAAAGGTACAATAGGATTTATAGACATCTATGGTAAAGTTTTCTCGGAACTAAAGGTTGATTATAAGGATTCACTTTTTGTCGGATCTGAAAAAGAATGGATTACAAAAAAGAGCCTTTTCAAAGAGTCGGATTATCTCTATTCCAAAACTATAGAATATGTCAAAATAAACTGGACGCCTGAAAAATTTATCTTTGCAGACAAATCTGTATTTGAATTAATGCCTGAAGTTCAGACAAAAAAATAGTTCACTTTCTTGACCCATGAATAAAACCGCGATAAGGCAGCGAATGCTGAACCGTTATAAAAGCATTCTTATCAACTTCTTCTATCTGCTGAATTAATTTTTTCTGATACTTTCTTGCCGCAATCACCATAATTATTGATACACCTCCGGAGCTGCCTTCTGCCGGGAGAATAGTTACACCTTGTTTCATTTTTCTTAGTCGATCTGCAATTGCATCAGTGGCAGTCATTGAAATAATATTTAATTGTACAAAACCCAACCCGATTTTTTGTTCAATAGTTATTCCTATAATATTACCAAGTGCAAATCCGGCAGCATATCCAAAAAGATTGTAGACATTGTCCAAGTGCTGCATTATAAACCTTATTGCGAATACCCAGATCAGTACTTCAAAAAATCCTGCTGATGCGGCAAGATATTTACGACCCTGTACGACTAGTATTGTCCTTACGGTTCCTATTGAAACATCAAAAATTCGCATACACATTATAAGCAATGCACCTAAAAAAGTTTCGAACATTAATAAATCCTGAAATATTTTTGTTAATTCAAATTTACTCAAATAAAAATTATTTGTTATATCTTTACCATTCAAAAAAATAAGGGAATATGTACGAAGCAGAAAGATCTGATCTTGTTATTAAACTTGAACAAAAAGGTATAACTGATAAACTGGTTCTTAAGTCAATGAATGAAATTGAGAGACACAAATTTGTGCCGCCAGCAATTACATACAATGCTTATAAAGATGTCGCTCTGCCTATTGGATTCGGACAAACAATATCTCAACCATACACTGTTGCTTATATGACGCAGGCACTGAATTTAAAACCCGGTTCAAAAGTATTGGAGATTGGAACCGGTTCAGGTTACCAGGCGGCAATACTAGAGAAGATGGGAATGCAGGTATTTAGCATCGAACGAAACACTGATCTATATCTTAGAACAAGAAAGTTTTTTGATAAAATGGGAATAAGAGTCCACACAAAACTTGGTGACGGTACAATTGGCTGGGACGAGTTTGCACCTTATGAAGGTATTATTGTTACAGCAGGTTCGCCTTCAGTTCCTTTATCATTAAAAAAACAATTAGCTATTGTCGGAAGATTAGTTATACCTGTCGGTGACAAAGCATCACAACATCTTACAATTGTTACAAAACTTGCAGAAGATGAATTTGATATTGAAGAAATTCCTGAATTCAAATTTGTACCTTTAATCGGACGTGAAGGATGGGCAAACTCGTATTAGTAATTGTAGGACCAACAGGTTCTGGCAAAACAAGTCTTAGCCTTACACTTTCAAAGAAGATCGATTCTGAAATCATTTCGGCTGACAGCAGGCAGTTTTACAAGTATCTTGATATTGGTACTGCCAAACCTTCCAAAGCTGAAATGGAAACTGTAAAACATCATTTAATTGATTTCCTAAATCCTGATGAAGATTATAATGTCAGCAAGTTTGAGAATGACGCGAATGAAATAATCCAATCGATTCATCTACAAAAAATAGTCCCGGTTGTTATTGGTGGTTCTGGTTTGTATATCAAAGCATTGATCGATGGAATTTTTGATACTGCGGACAGAAATGATGTATTAAGAATCTATCTGAAAAAACTTAAAGATGAAAATGGAAATGAATTCATTTATGAGATGCTTAAGAAAAAAGATCCGGAAGCAGCGGCAACAATGTTACCCCAAAACTGGAAAAGGGTAATAAGAGCTTTGGAAGTTATCGAGCTAACCGGGAAATCTATTCTGCATCATCATTCTGAACAATCAAAAAAAAGTGAGTTTAACTTTGTTCAAATCGGGTTGAACTGGGAACGTGATACTCTATCTAAAAAAATCGAATCAAGAGTTGACAGAATGATTTCAGACGGGCTCATTAAAGAAACAGAAAACATCCTTTCAATGAGATATTCAGAAAATCTAAATTCCCTGAACACAGTCGGGTATAAAGAAATAATTTCTTTTCTTAAAAATGAAATTACTTTAGACAAAGCGATTGACCTGATAAAACGAAACACGCGTCGTTACGCTAAACGGCAAATGACATGGTTCAGAGCAGATAAACGTATCAACTGGTACGAGATAACATCGATTGATGATATTTATTCCTTATCTGAAAAAATCTTATCTTTGCACCGTTCAGAAATAGAAAACATTAGTTAAAACTGACCAATCATCTTTGTTAAACAGGAAAATTTAATGAAAGAAAAAATCCGAATTGCATCCGGACAGGGATTCTGGGGTGATCTTATCGACGCACCGTATCAACAGGTTACAAGGGGAGAAATAGATTATCTTGTAATGGATTATCTTGCTGAAGTAACAATGTCGATACTTCAAAAACAAAAAAACAAAAATCCTGAACTTGGATATGCAAGAGATATTCCTGAATTGATGAAAAGAATTCTTCCGATATGTGTTTCTAAAAAAATAAAAGTTATTACAAACGGCGGCGGTGTAAATCCCAAAGCTTGTGCTGATGCAATACTTTCGGTTGCTAAGGAACTTAAGATAAAAAATCTGAAAGTTGGAATTGTACTTGGCGACAACATAAAAGATGATCTTGACAAAATGATATCAACGGGCGCCGAACTGAATAATATGGAAACCGGTGAATCAATAAAGACTATAAAAGAGAAAATACTTAGTGCGAATGTTTATTTTGGTGCTCTGCCAATTGTTGAAGCACTGAAACAAGGTGCAGATATTGTTATCACGGGTAGAACAACTGATACAGGTTTAACATTAGCCCCGATGATTTATGAATTCGGCTGGGACGAAAATAATTTCGATCTGATGTCGGCAGGAACAGTTGCCGGACATATACTTGAGTGCGGGGCTCAATCATCCGGTGGAAATTTTTTAGGTGACTGGGAATCAATTGAAAATTTATGGGATGTCGGATTTCCTATTGCTGAAGCGTTTCCAAATGGTGATGTTATAATTACAAAACATGATGGAACGGGTGGACTTGTCTCTTTTGAAACAGTAGCCGAACAATTATTATATGAAATCGGAGACCCGACAAAATATATTACTCCCGATTGCGTTGCCGATTTTACTTCTATAAAACTTGAAGACCTTGGGAAAAACCGGGTACGTGTTTATGATGTAAAAGGTTTTCCTGCAACTGAGTTTTTTAAAGTTTCATGTTCCTATTCGAGCGGATACTCGGCAACCGGCTCATTAACATATTCCTGGCCCAAAGCGATTACAAAAGCAAAAGCTGCTGACAAAATTTTACGTCAGAGACTTGATCATCTTAAATTAAAATTTGAAGAAGTAAGAACTGAATTCATTGGTTATGAAGCATGTCACGGACCTTTATCAGAAATGATTGATGAAGATAAACTGAATGAAGTGATGATGAGAATTGCAGTTCGCTCAGATGATTATTATTCAGTGGAAAGATTCGGGAAAGAAATTGCACCTCTTATTCTTACAGGACCGCCGAGTGTAACCGGATTTGCCGGAGGAAGACCAAAACCAAGTGAAGTAGTTGCATACTGGCCCGCATTGATTCCCAAAAAACTTGTTACACCTGAAGTAAAAATAGTGGAGTTATAATCATGAAAATTAAACTATCTCAAATAGCCCACGGAAGAAGCGGCGACAAAGGTGATGCTGCAAATGTTGGTATTATTGCCTACGATGACAAGGGTTATGGAATTATTAAAAAGCATCTGACTGAAGCCAAAATCAAAAAACATTTTGAAGGAATATGCCTCGGTAGAGTTGAACGATTTGAACTGCCAAATCTGCGGGCACTAAATTTTCTTCTCCACAATACACTTGGCGGAGGTGGAACAGTTTCACTTAAATTTGACGCACAGGGAAAAACACTTGCAGCGGCGTTGTTAAGGATGGAGATAGAGGTTGAATGAATGATTGACTGAATGGCTGAATGAATTTTTAATAACAATATTGGACATAAATATACAGGTTATAAATGTACACAGACGAAATAAAACTACTAAACACTTATAAACAACGCATCGAGAATCTACGAGGTTATCTTTGACGTCGTTAATAAAGATTTAAAGATAAAAGACCTTCATAACCAAACCGAAAGCCCGAACTTCTGGAATGACCAGATGGCTGCGCAAAAAGTTTTGCAGGAAATAAAAAATCTTCAGCAGTGGGTTACTCTGTGGGAGGACTTAAATAAAAAAGCACACGATGTTGAAGACCTGATTCAGCTTGCTGAAGCAGAAGAAGACGGATCTTTTTCTGCTGACATTGCTGTTGAGTTGGAATCCCTTAAGATTGAAATTGAGCGTGGTGAACTTAAAAATATGCTTAGCGGAAAAGACGATGATAAAAATTGCATTCTAACAATTCACTCAGGTGCAGGCGGAACAGAAGCACAGGATTGGGCAGAAATGTTGATGCGTATGTATCTGCGTTACGGTGAGCAAAGCGGTTTTAACATGAAGATAGTTGATGTACTTGATGGTGATGGTGCCGGAATTAAAAGTGCAACAATAGAAGTTGAAGGTGAATTCGCTTACGGCTATTTGAAAGCTGAAAACGGAGTTCATCGCTTGGTTCGCATTTCACCTTTCGATTCAAATAAAAGAAGACATACATCTTTCGCTTCCGTCTTTGTGATACCTGAAATTGATGACACGATAGAAATTGAAATAAATCCAGCTGATTTGCGGGTTGATACCTATCGTTCCGGTGGTAAAGGCGGGCAGAACGTAAACAAAGTTGAAACGGCAGTCAGAATAACTCACATTCCGTCAGGAGTTGTTGCTGCTTGTCAAAGTGAAAGATCACAAGGACAAAACAGGGTTAACGCAATGAAGATGCTTCGATCAAAACTTTACCAGATTGAACTGGAAAAGCAGGAAGCCGAACTTGATGAAGTTGAAAAAAGTAAAATGAAAATCGAATGGGGAAGTCAGATTCGTTCGTATGTTTTTCATCCATATAATATGGTTAAAGATCACAGGACTGATGAAGAAACATCAGATGTGCAGAGAGTTATGGATGGCGACATTGACAGATTTATCAAAGCATTTCTTTTAAAGTTCAGTAAGAATTAATGAAAGCGAAGGAAAAGAATTCTTCAAAAAAGGAAAAAGATTTTTTTGACAAAGTATATGATGTAGTTGCAAAAATCCCTTATGGAAAAGTAACTACTTATGGTGCAATTGCTGAAGCCTGTGGAATAAGATCATCTGCTAGAACTGTCGGCTGGGCATTAAATGGAGCTAAAGAATCCGGGTTGCCTTGTCACAGGGTAGTCAATAGGGTAGGAGCATTAACAGGTAAGTTTCATTTTGGTGATACGCACATTATGGAAGACTTGCTAAAATCCGAAGGTGTTGAGTTTGATGAGAATGATCTTGTTGTTCTAACTAAACACCTTTGGATTCCTAGATCAATCAAGAAAAAATCAAAAAATAAATCTTAAATTTTTTGTGCCGGGGCTTCTTCTCTTCTGACTTTTATGGATGAGACTCCACATTCTATATCGATGTAAATTTTCTTTTTAGAATTTTCAAAACCGGGTGTTCTATATAGATCACTGTCTGTTTTGTTAAATCCCTCAAAACTTTTTGATGAAAGTACCGCATCGGTAGTAATCTCACATCCTGAACTGTCCGGAATTTCGATATAAATACTTGAAGCTCCGGCATCTATACTTAGTCTTGTTTCATCTGCCAGGTTGCCAAGTTTAACGTCAAGAGAAGCTGCGCCCATATCAACTGTTATATTTTCTGTTTTATACGGGGTTAAGTCTAAATCAATTTTTGCTGCGCCAATATCAAAATTAATATCCCAGACAGGATTTGTGTTAAGGGAAATATCGACTTTGTTTTTATGTTTTCCTTTTCCAAACGAAAATTTGGTTTGTTTCATTTCAAGGTCGAGTGAAGCACTATATTCACTTGTTTCATTTGTAAAAGAATAATTATTCTTTATACCTTCCGCTATTACTGCTATTAAACTGTCTGTTGTATTAGCTATAATAAATGAACCGGCACCAGCGCTGAAATTTAAAGTTGCTCTCTGCAATGTTGAGTCGTACTGTTGAAAATAATCTGTTACTTCATAATGAACATCATCACCATCAATTACGAATTCGATGTCATTATCAATAATATTTGTTGCAGATTTTACTGAAGCGAAAATAACTACAGCGAGAAAAATAGCAGCAGAACCTACTAGTATATTCTTCATTATTAAATTTTTTGTAAGGAACGAAATTCCCCATAGAACAATTACTAACGGCCAGAATTTCCATACACCTGACCAGTAAATATTCATCACACCAAAATTGTTTAACAGAACAAGTACACCAATTGAGATAAATAATAATCCCCAGAATATGTGTTTGGTTTTCATATCACACCTGTGGTTTTAATTCTTTTTTGAGTTAACTAATAAAGCTATTCCGATTCCGATTAACAGTAGTGGCCAGAAATCACCAAAATTTATTCTTGGAAGAAAATTATCAGCAAGAAAGATCATTCCGAAAACAATTAATATTATTCCAAGTGTAATTGATCTCTTGTTTTTTTTCTCTTCCTTCATGGCAAAATAATTGTCCACCAGATCACTTTTGGGAATGTTGGTGTTCTGTGAACCCGAATCAGCGCTTACCATGTTCGGAATAAATATTTGCTGTGGTACTAATACCCATAAAATTAAATAGGCTACTATTCCTGTTCCGCCAATAAACAGTGTTACAAGAAAAATTATTCTAATTATTGTCGAATCAATCTCGAAGTATTCACCAAGACCTCCGGCAACACCGCCGAGCATTTTATCTTTAACCGATCTATATAATCTTTTATCCATTTTAGACTCCCGCTTAAACTGTTTTAGAATCCGGCAGAATAATAACCAAAAAGAAAACCAATGTTCATTTAATTTTACTAATGGCAATATTTTGCGAAATACGGATAAATGTTATTTCCGGCGGTACTAAAATCCTGGACCGATTTGCTTTAATAATTAGTTTTCTCGTATGTACTTTTGTGTTTATTTTAGCGGCGTGAAAAAATATGTAACTAATTCTTTTGATCGTATATAAATGAAAATAGCAGTCTGCCAGATAAATACCATCATTGGGGATATTGAACTTAACAAGAAAAAAATTCTCAGTTATTATGAAAGAGCACAATCAGATGGTGCAGACATCGCTGTTTTTCCTGAACTATCGCTTGTCGGTTATCCTCCTTTAGATCTCGTTGAAAAAAAAGAATTCCGTTACGCTGTAAATGAAGCGGCTAAAGAAATTGCATCTTCAACAAATTCAGTCGGACTTTTATTTGGTTCAATAACTGAAGATGATGATATGATCGGAACGGATATTCATAACTCTGCAATACTTTGTTATGATGGAAAGATTCAGTTTGTACAACACAAAACATTAATACCGAATTATGATGTGTTTGATGAGATGAGATATTTCGATCCGGCAAAAGATGTTTTTGTTCATGAATTTAAAGGTGAGAAGTTAGGAATATCAATTTGCGAAGATATCTGGAACGATGCAGACTACTGGCACAAACGAAGATATAATACTGATCCTGTTAAAAAACTTATTCAAAATGGTTCGACACTTCTGATAAATATTTCTGCGAGCCCTTATGCTTATGGTAAGCGTGAAAGCCGCAGGAAGATGTTAGCAACCCTGACCGGCAATGACAAACTTCCGTTAGTATATGCCTGCAGTGTCGGTGCACAAACAGATTTGATATTTGACGGCGCAAGTATGTGCTTTAGCAATAAAGGTGAACTTACTTCATTAGGTAAAAGTTATGATGAGGATTATTTCATATTCGATACAAAGAACAAATATGAAGTTATCGGTAAATCAGAAAAAAGTTTTGAAGAAGAAACTCTGTCTGCACTTATTTATGGATTGAAAGACTACTGTTCAAAATTAAATTTTAAGAAAGTACTTGTTGGATTAAGCGGCGGAATTGATTCGGCGCTCGTTACATACATTGCAGTTGAAGCACTTGGACCGGAAAATGTTTTTGTAATGATGATGCCTTCAAAATATTCAAGTAAAGGAAGTGTATCAGATTCTGAGAAACTTATTGCCAATCTTGGAATCAAATCGTCTAACGTTTCAATTCAACCTGTTGTTGATAAAGTGTTTGAATTAATGAAAGAAGTAACCGGCGAAATTGAAAACTGTATAGCTGGTGAAAACGTACAGGCGAGAGTTCGCGGAATTTATCTTATGACTGTTTCAAACAAAATGAACTCGCTACTGCTTACAACAGGTAATAAATCAGAAATGGCAGTCGGTTACTGTACATTATATGGAGATATGTGTGGCGGTCTTGCAGTTATTGCGGATGTTTACAAAACCGATGTTTACAGAATAAGCGAATACATAAATCGTGATAATGAAATTATTCCAAAAGAAATATTAATTAAAGCACCATCGGCTGAACTGAAATTTAACCAGACAGACCAGGATACTTTGCCGCCTTATCCGTTGCTTGATAAAATACTAAAGATGTATCTTGAAGAGAACAAGGAGCAGGCAGAGATAATCGGAATTATTAAGAACGAAAGCTTAGTTAAAAAAGTATTGAGAATGGTGGACATAAACGAGTTTAAAAGAAAGCAGGCAGCTCCTGCGTTAAGAGTTTCAACCAAAGCATTCGGATATGGAAGACGCTACCCGATTGTACAGGGATGGAGAAAATAACATTATATACTTAGTGCCTCTATGTGTTTTAAGTGCCTTAGTGGTGAAATATACTTAACCATTAAGTCACAAAGGTCACTAAGGAACACTTAGAAAATATTTATTAAATAAACAGAAAAGTACTATGAAAAGATTTTTAATTACATCGATTGTATTTTTATTAACAATCACTTCGTTTGCACAATTCGGCGGTAACAAGGAATTAGTTAAGATAAAAACTTTTTCATCGTTCGATAAAGTATATGCAGGCAGTGAGTTTAAAATTGCAGTAAAAGTACAAGTCGATTCAACATGGCATATCAATTCAAATAAACCTTATGAAGAATATCTTATCCCGACTGAGCTGATTGTTGATTCAACTGTAAATTCTTTTAAAGTGAGTAAAATAGTTTATCCAAAAGCTCATGACTTCAAACTAAGTTTTTCTGAAACTCCGCTCTCTGTCTGGGAAGGTGAAGTTTATATCGGTGCTTTGCTTCATACACCAAAGGATATTCAACCAGGTAAATATAATTTAGTTGTGTCGCTTGATTACCAGGCTTGCAACGATATAACATGTCTTGCGCCGACATCTGTTATAGATACTTTAGAAATAGAAGTTGCTGATAAACAGGCAGTCGTGAATGAAATTAACCAGGATGTTTTTAAAAATGTTGATTTAAATTACTCTGAATCAACAGGTTCAGTTGATACAAAAAAAGATGATCCAATCACATCAGCACTGGAAGAGAGTGGTTTGCTGATTGGACTGCTTTTGGTTTTTGTTGGCGGACTTGCACTTAATCTTACACCTTGTGTATATCCTTTAATTCCAATTACAATCGGTTACTTCGGCGGACAGAGTGAAGGAAGCACCGGTCGATTAACTATGATGGGAGTTTTATTTGTACTTGGAATGGCCGTGACTTATTCTGTTATTGGTGTTGTTACTTCCCTCACAGGTGCGGTGTTTGGTGCGTTGCTTCAAAATACTTTTGTAATACTTTTTATTGTTGTAATCTTTTTAGTCCTTTCATTGAGTATGTTCGGCGTATATGAATTTAAATTACCAAATTCATTAGTTGCGAAAGCAGGCGGCGCAAAAGGTGGAATGTACGGCGCTTTCTTTATGGGATTAACGATGGGTATAGTTGCCGCGCCTTGTATAGGTCCATTCGTTCTTGGTCTTGTAACTTACGTTGCAGCAAAAGCAGATCCATACTTTGGGTTTTTAATGTTCTTTGTACTCGCACTTGGATTAGGTTTTCCATATCTCATTCTTGCAATCTTTTCTGGTAAGATTAAAAAACTCCCTCGTGCCGGTGAGTGGATGGATGCAGTAAAACATGTGTTCGGATTTATATTGATCGGAATGGCGTTGTACTTTTTACTTCCGCTGTTACCAAAAAGTATTTCGGGTTATGTTCTTCCGGTATTTGGAATTATAACAGCGATCTATCTTTTATTCTTTGACAAACTTGCAAACAGGGTTTTAGGATTCAGAATATTTAAGATTGTGTTTTCTGTTATCATCATTGCTCTTTCTGTCTATTCATTAATTCCTTCTGATACAAAATCAGTTGAATGGGTACACTATACTGA
>JAEXTA010000119.1 GCA_023453665.1 Bacteroidota bacterium
AAGGCGCACCGGAATTCTGGGTAGCTGTTGTAAAGCCAGGTCGTGTTTTATTTGAAGTATCAGGTGTTACAAGAGAACTTGCACACGAAGCATTAATGACTTGTTCATCCAAATTGCCTATAAAAACTAAAGTTGTTGCAAGACCGGATTTAGATTAATTCTTAAGGAACTTGAAATGAAAATTTATGAAATAAAAGAAATGAAATCTGATGAGCTTCGCAAGCGGATTGAAGAGGAAGAAAAAAATCTGATTGATCTTAGGTTTGCTCATGAGTTAAAACAATTAACCAATACTGCAAAACTCAAATTGGCTAAACGTGATATTTCAAGAATGAAGACCATTCTGAAAGAAAGAGAAATTGCAGATACAAAAGCTGCAAACAAAGATAAAGAAGGAGCTAAGTCTTAATCATGGAACAACGCGCTTTAAGAAAAACCAGGATAGGTGTAGTTGTAAGTAACAAGATGGAAAAAACGATCACTGTTGCTATTGAAAGAAAAGTTCCTCATCCTATCTATAAGAAATATTTCAAAAGCACTACTAAACTTATGGCTCACGATGAAAAGAATGAATGTAGTATTGGTGATAAAGTAAAAATTATGGAAACGCGTCCCTTAAGCCTTAAAAAAAGATGGCGCTTAGTTGAAATTGTAGAAAAAGCCAAGTAGCTAATAAGGAGTTTGAAAAATGATTCAGGAAGAAACCAATTTAATTGTAGCAGATAACTCCGGTGCAAAAAAAGTCCGGTGTATACGCGTGCTTGGCGGCAGCGGAAGAAAATATGCAAGTGTTGGTGATCTTATTGTTGTTTCAGTAAAAGTTGCAATTCCAAATGGTACAGTAAAAAAAGGTGAAGTATCCAGAGCGGTGATTGTTAGAACAAAAAAAGAAGTACGCAGAAAAGACGGATCTTATATCCGGTTTGATGAAAACGCTGCGGTTCTTATCAATCCGCAAAATGAACCTAAAGGAACACGTATTTTTGGGCCTGTTGCAAGAGAACTAAGAGAGAAGCAGTTTATGAAAATAGTATCCTTAGCACCTGAAGTTTTATAAAGAGCTGGAAGAGAAATGAAAATTAGAAAAAACGACAATGTGATAGTAGTAACCGGAAATGATAAAGGAAAAACCGGCAAAGTTTTAAAAGTTTTTCCATCAGTTTCTAAAGTTATCATTGAAGGGATTAACCTGAGAAAAAGACATACAAAAGCTAATCAGAAAAATCCCCAGGGTGGTATAATTGAAAAAGAAGCTCCGATAAATGTTTCTAATGTTATGCTGCTTGATCCTAAATCTGGAGAACCTACAAGACTTGGATCTCAGATTATTCTTGATGACAAAACCGGTAAAAAGAAACGAGCCCGCGTAAGCAGGGTTAGCGGTGAAATGATATAATTATTCTTTAATACAAAAAGTTTAAAACTAAAAATGGCTGAGAAAAAACCTAAAAAAGAAACACCGGAGACTAAACAAAAAGCTCCTAAAAAAAGCGAAAAGTCTGCACCGGCATCAACAGAAAAAGAAATTAAGATTGCCTCTCGTTTAGGTGATTATTACAAAGCGGAAATTGTTCCTGCTTTAGTAAAGAAATTTAATTACTCAACAATAATGCAGGTTCCAAAACTTAACAAGATTGTTGTTAATATGGGTGTTGGTGATGCAGTATCCGATCAAAAAATTCTTGAAGAAGCTGTTAAAGAACTTGAAACCATTACCGGTCAAAAAGCTTCAATAAGGAAAGCGAAAAAAGCAATATCAAATTTCAAGTTAAGAGAAGGTGTTAACATCGGTGCAATGGTTACACTGCGCCGCGAAAGAATGTATGAATTTCTTGACAGGTTGATAAATATTGCTTTGCCGCGTGTACGTGACTTTCGCGGACTTTCGGATAAATCTTTTGACGGAAGAGGCAATTATACAATAGGTGTTAAAGAACAGATTATCTTCCCGGAAATAAATGTTGATAAGATCACAAAAGTTTTGGGAATGGACATAACATTTGTAACAACCGCACCAAGCGATACCGAAGCTTATGAGTTGTTACTTGCATTTGGAATTCCATTTAGAAAAAAAGAAGTTAAATCAGCCTAAGCAGGAGAATGAATGGCTAGAAAAAGTCTGATAGCAAGAGAAGAAAAAAGACGAAAACTTGTACAAAAATATGAGAAGATTCGTAAGGAACTGAAAGAAAAAGGTGATTATGAATCTTTACAAAAACTTCCGAAAGATGCTTCGCCTGTAAGATTAAAAAACAGGTGTATGTTTACAGGAAGAGCTCGTTCGTATTATCGTAAATTTGGAATATCCAGACTTGTGCTGAGAGAGATGGCATTACGCGGTGAAATTCCTGGATTAAAAAAGTCAAGTTGGTAAAAGGAGAGATATATGCCAGTTACAGATCCTATTTCAGATTTATTAACCAGAATACGCAACGCAAGTAAGGCTAAAAAGCCCAGAGTTGAAATTCCCTGCTCAAACATGAAAAAGGGAATAGCAGATATTCTAAAACGCCAAAGTTTTATTGAAGATTATGCAGTTGTTGAAGACAACAAACAAAATGTATTAAGAATTCACCTTAAATATTCTAATGGAAAATCTGCTATAAGCGGATTAAAAAGAATTAGTACACCTGGTTTAAGGATTTACAAGAATTCAACTGAACTGCCGAGAGTATTAAATGGATTAGGCATTGCAGTAATATCAACATCCAAAGGCTTGATGACAGATAAAGAAGCACGCAGAGAAGCAGTTGGTGGTGAAGTAGTTTGTTACATCTGGTAAAATTTTAATCGGAGTATAAAGTGTCGAGAATAGGTAAAAAAATAATTACAATTCCCAAAGGTGTAACTGTAACACAAAACGGATTACAGTTGAAAGTAAAGGGACCAAAAGGAGAACTTGTTAATTCATTTAATCCAAACATGACTATTGTCATAAAGGATAATGAAATAACAGTTACAAGACCGAACGATCTAAAAGAGAATAAAGCTTTGCACGGTTTAACCCGCGCTCTTATTCAGAATATGATTACAGGTGTAAATTCAGAATACTCAAAGACGCTTGATATTGTTGGCGTAGGTTACAGAGTTGAACCTAAAGGTAAAAACCTGTTGATTAATATTGGTTATTCTCACCCGATTTACTTTGCACCACCCGATGGTGTAACACTGCAGGCGCCAACACAAACACAAATTGTTGTTTCGGGAATTGATAAACAATTAGTTGGCCTTGTTGCTGCAAAAATCAGATCTATCAGAAAACCTGAACCATATAAAGGTAAAGGAATAAAATATTCTGATGAACATATTGTAAGAAAAGCTGGTAAGACCGCCGGTAAATAATTTTTGGAGATGATTAGGATATGATAAACAGAAATAAAAATCTGAGACTAAGATCAAAAATAAAAATCAGGAAAAAAATTTCCGGTACAACCGAATGTCCAAGGCTTACTGTGTACCGAAGTCTTGATAATATTTATGCACAACTTATCGATGATTCAACAGGATCAACGGTAGTATCGGCATCTTCTCTGTCAAAAGAAATAGTTGAAGAAGTTAAAACTGCCAAAGGAAAAATTTCGAAGAGCAAACTTGTAGGTAAACTAGTTGCACAAAAAGCAACTGAGAAAAAGATATCACAGGTTGTTTTTGACCGTAATGGATACAGGTATCATGGACGTATTCAGGCTCTTGCAGATGGTGCAAGAGAGGGAGGATTAAAATTTTAGGAAAGTAACTAATCTTGCCGGGTCGTCTAATGGCAGGACTACGCCCTTTGGAGGCGTCTGTAGAGGTTCGAGTCCTCTCCCGGCAACTGAACAGAAATCACTGCCGGTTCAATATAGAATTAGTATGAATCTAAAGAGCATTAATAAATAATTGAAGTTTCTGGAGAAATAATTTGAAAGCTGTAAAGTCAAACGAAACAGACGGATTAAAAGAAAAAGTTGTACACATAAACAGAGTTGCTAAAGTTGTAAAAGGCGGACGTCGTTTCAGCTTTAATGCAATTGTTGTTGTTGGTGACAGCAATGGAACAGTTGGCGTAGGTTTAGGAAAAGCAAATGAAGTAACGGATGCTATTTCCAAGGGTATTGATGATGCAAAAAAGAATC
>JAEXTA010000158.1 GCA_023453665.1 Bacteroidota bacterium
GTTCAGGGGGCTGCCTACTTCGCACATCCATATATGTGGCCTGTTATTGGTTATGAAAGCGATATGAAAAACTGGACAAAAGAAGATCTTGAAAACTATTTCCATACATACTATGCACCTAACAATTGCGTAGTAGTTATTGCCGGCGATGTTAGACTCGCGGAAGTAAAAAGATTGTCAGAAAAATATTTTGAACCGATTCCTTCAGGACCAAAACCAAGGGTAGTTCATACAGTTGAACCAGAGCAGATGGGAGAGAAAAGAGTTTTTGTAAAAAGGGAAGTGCCGAATCCTTATTTGTTGATTGGGTATCATGTTCCCGACAGCAAACACGAAGACTATTATGCTCTTGATCTTTTAAGTTCAGTTTTATCTGAAGGGCGTTCTTCAAGATTATATTCTTCTCTAGTTGAAGAGAAACAACTCGCTATTGAATCAGGAACTTCATTCGGCAGTTCTTTTGATCCGACACTTTTTATGTTTTATGGAATATGTAATGATGGTGTAACCGTCAATCAGTTAGAGGAAGCAACTTTAAGTGAGATAGATAAAATCGTAAAAGAAGGGATCACAGAAAGTGAACTTCAAAAAGTAAAAAATCAAAAACTAATGAGATTTTTCAGAACATCTGAAACGATAAACGGGATGGCAAATACAATCGGAACTTATGAATTATTTTTCGGTGACTACGTTAAAATGTTTTCTGCACCGGATGATTATAAAAAAGTTTCAACTGCAGACATCCAGAGAGTTGCAGAAAAGTATTTTACCAAACAGAACAGGACAGTCGGCATTTTACAGACGGAGGAATTACAATGAAAAATAAATTATTCTTAACACTAGTTATCCTGGTTTTTTCTTCGTCAATCTATGCACAGTTTAAACTTCCGGCTTATGAGAAGTTTACTTTGCCGAACGGACTGACAGTTTATCTAATGGAAAAGAAAGATGTTCCGTTAATATCAATCTCAACAGTGTTTGATGCAGGCACAACTAAGGATGGATTGATGTCTGGCATTGCCTCGTTCACCGCAGAAGCTTTAAAGTTCGGGACAGCCAATTACTCCAAATCACAGATCGATTCTATTTTCAATTATTATGGAAGTAATCTTGTAACGTATTCAACTCTTGATTATGCGGGAATGAACGCAACTATAATGAAAGATGACTTTGATGTTTTATTTCCTGTGTTAAAAGAAGTAATGATCAGCCCGACATTTCCTGAATCTGAATTTGAAAAAAGAAAACAAAGATGGATTGTAGAACTTGATCAGGCAAAGGAAAGTCCGCGAGCAGTGATTGGAAGTTATTTCAATAAGTTTTTGTTTGGCTCAAATGAATATGGTAATCCAGTCGATGGTACAAAAAAAAGCATTGAAGAATTGAGCAATTCACAGATTAAAAATTTTTATAATAATTATTATCGTTCTGGAAAATCCGCGATAGCATTAGTCGGTGATTTTGATATAAGCTCAATGAAGAAAAAAATTGAAAAGGAATTTGCTGCGTGGTCAAAATCAGGAATGATGTCAGTGACTGATATAACCTCGAATGAATCTAAGTTTACCGAACCTAAAGTCTATCTTATCAACAAACCCAATGCTACGGAAACGACTTTTTTAATTGGTGGTTTTGGAACATTGATGAATAATTCCGAACAAACTCAAATAAATGTTATTAACACAATACTCGGTGGTAGGTTTACATCGTGGTTAAATGATGAACTTCGTGTTAATGCGGGTTATACTTATGGCGCAAGGAGTCGATTCGCTTCATATAAAAATGCGGGGACATTCTATATCAGTACTTTCACTGCAACAAAAAATACTGAGCCGGCAATTGATCTGGCATTAAAAACATATAACAGATTATTTGAACAGGGAATTGATGAAGCAACATTAACATCTGCCAAGAATTATGTAAAGGGACAATTCCCGCCGGACTTTGAAACAGCAGGCGCTCTGGCAGGTTTATTGACTCAAATGTTTGTTTATGACCTTAATGATTCTTACATAAATAATTTTGAAAAGAATGTTGATGAACTTACTGTTGCTAAAGCAAATGAGATCATTAAAAAATATTTCCCGAAAAATAATCTTCAGTTTGTGATGATTGGTAAAGCTTCTGAAATAAAAGACATAGTAAAAAAATATGGAAAGGTTGTTGAAAAAGAATTAACGGAAGATTCTTTTTGAAAGCTACGAGATTAAATATTTATAAAAGATATAATCTCTCTCAAATTTGATTTAAATAAAAAAAGTCCCGCCCAATCATCGAAGCGGGACTTTTATTTTGGAGGTCTCTATGCGACTATTGGACCCTTATCAGTTCCCCTGTGATAGCGTTGATTCTCACCTTGTATTCTCTGTCAGATTGAATTCTGAATCTGTATTCCCATCTTGCATCACTTACATCAAATTCGAAATCCCATTCGTTTATACTTCCTGACTTTGCTGTTAGTGCAGTTTGTCTTACAGTACTATAAGGAATAAACTGGCTGCCTGGCAATACTTCATATTCAAACGGACCACTTAATCCTTTTATCTGGTGAAGGTTTCCTGTGGAAGACAGATATTCAAATTTTACAATTCCGCCACCGGGCATTGTAACACGAACCTCAAAATAACCTTTGCTGTCTCTTGAAATGTGTGTAACAGAATTTACTGTACCGTTAACCATCTGGTTTGTTTTTTGAGTTACATTCTGCTCATTAACTGCCGATGGTTCATTTGTATTTTGACTGCAAGCCTGTAAAACAAATCCCAGGCAAAGGATAATAACGATTAACATTTTTTGTTTTAACATGATGAACCCCAAGGAATAATTTATTATGTGTTAGTTAGTTTTGAATTAGTACTTCATTCAAAAGTTATAGTGATAGTAAAAATAAAAGGGTGACATCTGTTGTATGAAAATTTAAAATAAAGATCCGGTACGAAGAGAAAATTAATTTGTTCTGCCTAATATTTTTTTGCCGCTCGTTCGCCGCCAGATAAACAAATGCATTATGCCCGATAACGGAGAACCGGTTGTAAGCCACTCAACATGAAAAGAATAATTGTGTGTTACACTAAGTATCCAGAATAACATAAAACCGTAAATGATAATCACTCCGCCTGATCCGTCGTATTTAAACCCGATTATAAAACCAAACAATGAGATAATTGATGAGAACAATAACATTAATTTACTATTAGGCAGGGTTGATAGAGGAGGAATATCCAGGTATAAAAAATGAAATATTATTACAAATACTATTATAGTATCAAGAATGGACACAACGACCTTGGTCCATTTTGTAAACTTAACCCCTAACCCATCTTCTTTTTCCATTATAATCCCCGTATAGTTATAATAATGGTGACTCCTGATTTAATTGTACTAAAAGATTTATTAAGAATCTATAAAAATCTTCTACAATAAATTTTTAAATAAAATTATTAACCTTAAATTAAATCAGCCAGAATTATAATAAGAGGAGAACAATGCTGCCCCAAACAGATTTAGGTAACAACGGAATAAAAGTATCAGTCCTGGGTTTCGGCGCTGGTAAAACCGGTGATCTATCAATATCTGAAAAAGAAATAGACACACTTTTAAACAAAGTTATTGATAGCGGAATAAATTTTATTGACACGGCAAAAGGATATTATGCATCAGAAGATAGGATAGGAAAATTTCTTTCGCACAGACGAAAAGATTTTATACTTTCGACAAAAGTAGGTTATGGGATTGAAGGCATTCCGGATTGGACCTACAAATGTATCATCGAGGGTGTCGAACAAGCTTTAAGAACAATGAAAACAGATTACATTGATGTTGTTCATCTGCACTCATGCCCGCTTCATACATTAAAACAGGGTGATGTTATAAACGCACTACTTAAATCTAAGGATGAAGGAAAATTGCGTTGTGTTGCGTATTCAGGAGAGAACAGTGAGCTTGAATACGCTATAAACTCAGGATTATTTTCAGTTGTGCAGACATCAGTAAATATTTTTGACCAGGGAAAACTCGATGAACTGATTCCTTTAGCAAAATCAAAAAATATTGGTGTGATAGGTAAACGACCGCTTGGTAATACACCCTGGAAATTTTCAGAAAGACCATTATCAGATTATTCTGAAATCTACTGGGAGCGAATGAAAAAAATGCAGCTTGATTTTGGTAGAGAGTGGAATGAAATAGCACTTCGGTTTAGTTTGTACTCCCCGGGTGTCAGCACCTGCATTGCAGGTTCATTAAACATAAATCATATTATTGAAAATATTTCATTTGCATTAAAAGGTAAGCTGCCTGATGATTTGTATAATGAAATAAGAAACAGGTTTAAATCAGCAGCAGATAACTGGACCGGGCAGGTTTAAAGTCAGGGAGAGAATATTGATTTTAGAAATAATTGTTGCTACCTTTTTGCCGGGAAAGGCAAACATAAGTCTTTCAACTAAGTCAGCCCGAAAAATCATTTGTAAACACTGGCTCGGATTATTCACAAAAAAACAAACAGAGAAGTCATACGAATAAAAATATTCCAGACAGAATTAATGTTTTCAACAATCAAAGCAATTATTGAAAGGGAATAATATTGGAAATCGTTAGGCAAATACTTGAAGCAAAGGGCAGCCAGGTTTGGTCAATTAATCCTGAAGCAACAATATATCAAGCCCTCAAATTCATGTCTGAAAAAGAAGTGGGAGCTTTACTTGTTATGGAGGATCAGCAGGTGAAGGGGATTTTTTCTGAAAGGGATTATGCCAGAAAAGTTGTGCTTCAGGGTAAATCATCAAGGGAGACAAAAGTAAGCGAAGCAATGTCATCCAGTGTTATTTACGTTGACCCTTCTCATGGTATTGAGGAATGTATGGCTTTGATGATCGAGAAAAGAATAAGGCATCTTCCGGTGATTGAGAACGGCAACCTTGCCGGACTTATATCAATCGGTGATGTAGTAAAAGCAGTTATAGGTGAAAAGAAATTTATGATTGAACAACTTATCCACTATATAACAGGCACCCGGTAAATATTTTTTATGTAAAAAAATCAGCCCTCGGAAGAGGGCTTTTTTATTAATTTAAATCAGTTATGATACTTTTTCTGTCAAACACCTTCCTGTAAATCAATAAAGCAATAGCTGCTGTAAATCCTATACCAGCAAAATAATACCAGATATAATGCGCTTTATCATATGCACCAACTAATTGTTCTGGTGTTAATGTTGCAGGATCAGGACAGTATGCAGTTAATAAGTAACCTGAAATTCCAAAACCTAACAATGATGAAAGAAATGAATGCAGATGACTGAATCCAAGATATAATCCTTCCTCACCCTTCGGTGCTTGCAAAGAAAAATATTCAAGGTAGCGCGGAGAGATAAAACATTCAGCTAATCCCTGAACCACAATTCCAAGAATTAACATTATTGTAATTGGATGCGCATTGAACCAACCCAGAATATTTATTGAAGTTCCTGCTGCGGATTCAAGGATCGAACTTGAAGCCATTAATAAAGCAGATACCGGCATCAGAAACATACCGACAGCCATAGATGATACCGCTTTAACATTTTTCATTAATGCGGTAATCAAGACAACAGTAGTCATTACAACGAATGGATTAACATTCGCAATCCACTCGGGTGAAGCTCCTTCACCAACTGTTCTCAGAACATATTTGGGCATTGTTGCATACAACTGATGCTGGATTATCCAGAAACCGCTTACTATAAAAATTAAAATTACCAATCTCAAATTCGTCACTACACGTAGAAACCCTGTCCATGCAGCTTTAATTGTTTTACCTTCTCCGTGAGCGTTTACATTTTTATAGTATATGTAAACAACAACCAATGCAATCAGGGTCATAGCTGCGGCATAAAAATTTATTGACTGAAGTCCCCAGTTTAATCTCAAAGGATATGCAAAAGTTTTCCCGAGAAAAGCTCCGACATTAACCATCCCGTAAAAGATTGAAAAACCTTTTGCACGTGTTAACTCATTTGTAGTTTTGGCTACAGTTCCCGTAATGATTGATTTTATGAATGAGCCGCCAAACATTAAAATTACAAGAGCTGGAAGAACAACTATTTTTACAGGTAATGCCCCAAGCGTGAAATATCCAATTGTTAATAAACTGAAAGCCAGAATTATTGCCTTTCTGAATCCAATCTTATCTGCAAATGCACCCGTAAAAGGAGGAAGAAAATAAAGTCCTGCTGAGAACACTCCTCCTATCCAGGCTGCATCAATATCATTAAATCCTACAACACGTGATAAGTAAAGAGTTATAGCTATAAATACTGCATAATATGCAGCTCGTTCAAACAGTTCAACAATGTTTGCAGTCCAGAAAGCAGAAGGGAAATTCCATCCTGAACTATGATCCGGTTGTTCTTGATTGGTTTCAGTCACATACACCTCAAAAAAATATTTTAATTTATTAAAGATACAGAATAGAAAGTTTAGTCTCTAAGAGAGAAAGATGGATAAACCAAAAATGAAGTTGAAAAGTGGAAAGAACTACGGGAGAAGATTGACTAACTTTTTTTGAACACGATAGGAATAGTAATTTTAACTTTTACCGGCTTACCTCTTTGTAGTCCGGGCTTAAATTTGGTCTGCCGCACTGCATCAAGAGCAACTTCATCACAGCCTGCGCCAATTCCCTTAACAAGTTCTACCTTTGTAACATTACCGGATTCATTTACATATACAAGTACGAGTACCTTTCCTTCAACACCCGCTGTTTTTGCTAGTGTAGGATAAACGATACGGGATTGTATTCCCGCTAAACCGCCAATTGGTGCAGGCATTTCCTCGACTGCTACAAAATAGGCTGGTTCTTCTTCTACTTTTTTCTCCTCTTTAATTACAGGCGGAGTTTCTGTTTTCTTTTCAGTTTTTTCTTTTACTTCTGAAGTTGGGTTTTCTTTTTTAATTTCGGTTACAATTTCAGGTTCAATAATTACAGGCTGTTTCGGAGGCGCAGGAAGTTTATCCTCTGGTTTTAAAAGTACGTTATTATTTTGTTTAACCGGTTTTATATCTTCAACTATGACCGTTCCTTCAGGCTTTTTCTCTTCCACAACTTCTGTATAAGTATCTGTAGTGACTTGTTGATTTTCATTCTGTTCGCTTTTGTTGACCTGTTCTCCTTTTACATCACCTGATGACTGCATGAAAAAAAGCACTGCAGCACACACTATCAATATAGAAGCTGCAATGACAATTACCTTTTTTGAACTGCCACTGTCTCTTTCCTTCTTTAGTCTAACTGGTGATTTTATTTTTTCATCAGTTTTGTTTGTTTCATCTAAAAATTCTGTTTTTGACTCAAGAATTTCTTCTTTATGGACAACTTCTTTTTCTTCAGATTTTATTTCGGGAATAACAACGGGTTCTGTTACGATTTCGTCTTTTGTCTCTTCAGGTTTGGGTGATGATACAGCAAGTTCTTTGTTTACTTTAGAGCGATACTCTGCACGTGCACTTTTTTCATTTGCATGTACGTCCTGGTTATCTTTAAAAAGACTGTGAAGCTGAGACAGGTTAGGTTCTTTAAATGAAATTGAATCGGATGATCCTGTTTTTGTTTTTGCATCGCTGATTTTTTCCTGCACCGGAATTTTTTGAGTTTCAGGATTAACCTTATTCAATACAGGTTTTATTTCATCTTTGGGTTTTTCGGGAATTACCTCTGTTACATTTTCAGTTATTTCAGACTTAATTTCTTCAATTGTTTCAGGTTCATTATAAATAACAATATCATCGTCTGTTTCAATAATATCTTCTGATGGTAAAGGTTCGGGTTCACTAACATGATTAACCACCGGTTCTATCGCAGCAGTTTCATTTTCAATCGTCTCATCAGCAATTTGCTCTTCGGAGACTTTCTGTTTTTCCGAAATACTTTCGTCAATTACTTCTAAATCATATTCTTCAATTTCGTAACTATTTTTTTTGTCAGCGGATAAATCTTCTGCAGGTTGTTCTTCATTCTCTGCTTCCTGTATGTTTTCAATATGTTCCTCGTGAGCCATTTCAAGGTCATATTCTTCTATTTCATAAAGTTGTTCAGGTGAAGATTCAGTTACAATTTTAACATCCTGGTTAATGTTAAAAATTAAAGGCGTGTTTTGTGTCTGTTCTGACGTGTTTTCATTTTCATGATTTGAATCAGGATCATATTCTTCAATTTCAATATCAGGCCCATTATCTGATCGGGATGATTCAAGCTTAAATTTTACAGGCTCTTCATTATGCTGAAAATTATTTTCAATAGCAGTGGTTTCAAAAATTTCATCCGGTTCTGATTTTGGTTTGAAACTATAAAGTCTTGTAAAAATGTTTTGTTTTAGCTGAGGATCAGGAGTCTCAATTTTTGATGTTACTGCTAAAACAGCAACAAGGTTTTGATAGTCGCCGAATTCTTTCCATGGAAAATCATCGTCATTTCTTTTTAAGTATTGTAATGCCTCGGAATCCTGAGCGTCAATATTGTTCAACGCTTCAAGTTTGATAAGTCCTATGGCGATTTTCTTTTCCATAAATATTTTTTCAGTTCCCCAGCTTTTCCATTAATGATTCCATTAATGATTGAAGTTTAAGTTTTACTGTTGCTACAGGAATATTTACTCTTTGTGCAATTGCTTTATCATTCAAACCTTCATAATAAACCAGTGAAAGCATATACATTTGTTCATCGGTTAAACTACCGATTGATGAAGATACCTTCTCACGAAGTTTGAGCACATTTTGCAGTTCTATTGTTTCAATTTCCGGGGAGAGAATTGGCAGGATACTTCTAATCTCATATTCATCATTATATTCAGCGAGATCTGCATCACCTCTTTTTCTTTTTAAAGTATCAATCGCCTTCATTCTTGCAAGAAGAACCATCCAGGTATATGCATTATAAATGACAAAATCAAAATGTTCTGTCCATTTCCAGATAATAAAGAAAACATCCGACAATACTTCTTCTGCGGATTCTTTATCCCCTACAATTTTTTTAATGAGAGTATAAAGGAGAGGAGAATATCGGTCATATAGTAATTCCAGAGCTGATGAATCATTCCTGCGAATCTGCAGCAACAATTCTTCATCGGTTATAATATCCTGATTAACCAAACCGTCACCCTTTTAATGAAATTTACAGACCTGATTCAGCCAGATCCTGTATTTTAAAAAGAAATATTATGCCATTTGATATTATACCTGTAATTACTATGACTTAAATCTCAACAGTAATATTTACGAGAAAGATTAGACAATCAAGTAAATATTACAAAAGTATTATTTGGATTTTGATTTTCTTTTCTTTTGATGAAGTTCTCAGGTAAAATATTCCATTAGTGATTTTAATATATTGACTGTAGTAAATATTAAGTTTTATTAAGTATCAATCTAACGTTTGAACTCATTTAGAAATTTTCAGTTATATATCAGGGCAGTTCAAATTCAATTTTCAGCAGTCATTGTTTTTTCAATACTTTTTTTTTCGTGCAGTGATTTAAATAATAACAAAAATTCTGATCAGCCACTTAGCAGCTCTTGGTACAAGCAGGCAAATGTAGATCTTGGTTTCAGAATTTATATGATGTCATTAGATTCCGGATATGCTGTTACAAGAGGCAGAGGTAATATTCCTGGCGGGTTATATAAATTCGGCAATAGCAAATGGCAAAGGATATTTGAGTATCCATATTCCGATTTTCCTCAGTTTGCGCTGTACGAGAACTCATCCTTATGGCTGGTAAATCATCTTGTTCATTCAGGGAACTACAAACCGGTACTAACTTCAATTAGTAGTAACAGAATAATAAATCTTCCGCTACCTGCTGTTATGTGGGATGCAACTGATTATTCAATGTGGAAAACAATTAAGGTAATGAGCAATGGTACTGTATGGATGGCTGGTCAACAAGGTAATATAATTTTTTATGACGGGAAGAACTGGAAAAGGATTATTAGTCCGGTTAATAAAAATAGTCTTCCCACACTTTTGTCCGGTGATATAAATGATTTGTTTATGATCACTGACAGTCTTGGATGGGCTGTTGGTAAAGATGGATTGATAATAAAATATCAAAAAGGGAACTGGACAAAAATTAGTTCGCCTACAGTAAATCACTTCAATAAAATTTTAATGTTAAATGATAGTGAAGGATGGATAGTAGGTCAGAAAGGGACTCTTTTGTATTATGATGGAAATAAATGGAAGATCAAGTCATCCGGAACTCCAAATAATTTAAATTCAATCAAGTCAGATAAACATGGTAATGTGGTAATTGCAGGGGATAGGTCAACGCT
Source organism: Bacteroidota bacterium (assembly GCA_023453665.1). Lineage (GTDB taxonomy): Bacteria > Bacteroidota > Ignavibacteria > Ignavibacteriales > Ignavibacteriaceae. The sequence continues at coordinate 10,308 of JAEXTA010000158.1, forward strand.
TTTATTTTATTCAGGTGATAGCTGGCAAAAGGATAATGCGGTAAAATATCTTGAAGATGATTTTTCAGATATTGAACTGGTTGAAGGTGATCAATCGTTTCCATTCATCTGGTTAATAGGCGGAAAAGGTATTTACACAAACTATAAATCACTTGGCTTTTCATTTACCGACTTTACAGATCAGGCTTCACTTAGGAGGCAGGGTAAAGGCGGTATTTTTTTTAATACAAAAAATGATGAGCAGCAGGTAATTTATATAATGAATGAAGGCGGACCATCACTGTTGTTTGAAAATGATGGGAAAGGAATATTCAACGAAAAAAAACTTTCTACGGACAACATAGAATTGCTTCAGGATAACTCTAGCACTACTGTTGGTGATATTAACAATGATGGCTACAATGATTTGCTGCAGATTCATTACAGCAATTATTTTAAACTCTATACAGGCAGTAGTTCCGGATTCTCGGATTACACCGATCGTTCAGGATTAAATCTAGCGAAGGTTGAACCTCAATCAATAATTTCATCACACATGGCTGATTTTAATAATGACGGTTATCTCGATCTTCTCATTTCAAACGATGATAAAGAACTCATGCTGTTCTCAAACAATGGTGCCGGCAATTTTTATGAAATTGATGAAGGTAGCTTTCATTACAAAAAAAATATAAGATCATTTGGTGCTACACTAAACGATTTTAATAACGACGGATTGATCGATATTTTTATTCCTTATCAGACACAAAAAGATTTTCAGCATTATTCTTTGTTCATCAACAAAGGCAATTTCAGATTTGAACAAGTCACAGACAGTACATTTTTTATCTCATCATCTTTTTCACCTTCAACTACAGTGAGTATAAGTGAAGATTTTAATAATGATGGATTTATAGATCTTCTGATTCATAATCAAAAATCTCCGCCTGTAATGCTGCTGAATAAAGGTGATCTGAAATTTGTTGATGCTTCAGAAGAGTGTGGTTTTACTGAAACTATTTTTCATCCCGAACCACTGAATGGAATACTAAACGCAGCAGATGTAAACAATGATGGCTGGACTGATGTTTTCATCAGTTCAAAACTTTACTTGAATAGTAAAGGCTGCAGGTTTACAGATGTAAGTGAACAGACAGGAATAAATTTTACAGGTAATCCTTCCTTCTGTGATTTTGATGATGACGGGGATAACGATTTATTCATTGGAAGTTCTGCGGGTTCCCTGGGAAAAGGTGAACGGGCGATATTGTATCGTAACAATATTAATAACAATGATTTTTTAAGAATAATTCTCGAAGGTGATAAAAGTAATCGTTCAGCTATTGGTACAGAGCTTATATTAACCGCATACAACAAAAATGGCAATGAAGTTTACAAAAATAAAAAAGTATATGGGTGTGGTTCTTCACCTATGATACAGCAGATGATTTCTTATGAACACTTCGGACTAATCCCTGAGTTGAGATATAAACTTTCAATTAAATTTCCATCAGGGGCTACAAGAGAGGTAAGCGAAATAATTCGCGGTGAAACTATTAAAGTCTATGAATCAGATTTTACCATGCGGCAGTTATTCCGGATTGAAAAGGCTCTGACCAGAACGCTACTGCTTCTCGATTTAAAACTTGAAGTGTTAAAACTATTTCTGTTTCTCGTGTTATGTGTTTTACTTTCAGTTATTGGCTATAAATCAGGCGTCGGAAAATTTATTAACGGGACACTATTTTATTCGATACTCATTATAGTTTTCCTTTTATGCGTTCACTTTACGGTTACGTTAAACGCTGAATCGCAGATCATTTATACTTTTGCATTTACATCTGCAACAGGATTAATTTCAATATTTGCTGCCAGGGAAAAACAAAAACGTTTAAGTACGAATCTTATTTCCCATTACAGACTCATTAATCAAATCGGATCAGGCGGAATGGGAAAGGTATTCAGGGCGATTGATATCAATAACAAAAAAGAAATCGCATTAAAGATCATTAACCCTGAAATATTAAAAGATCCGGAAAACAAAAAGCGGTTTGCAATGGAAGGCAGTTTGCTGTCTTCATTCGATCATGAAAATATTGTAAGAGTTTTGGAATCGGCTAAATCAGAAGATGTATCATACATTGCAATGGAACTGCTGGAAGGCGGATCGCTTAAAGAATATCTTGAAAAGAATTTCCCAATAGATACTAAGAGCGTAAAAGATATTTCTCTGCAAATATGTTCGGGTGTTAACGAGATGCATAAAAGAAAAATTATACATCGTGATATTAAAACAAACAACATAATGTTCGATTCAACAGGAAAAATACGGTTAATGGATTTCGGATTATCAAAATCCAGTCTTGTCAGTTCAATGACTACGCTGGGTACTGTTGTAGGCACTCTTGGGTATGTTGCTCCGGAGCAGGTAACTAACACAATTGTCGATGAACGGGCAGACATATATTCACTTGGTGTGGTTATGTATGAACTGTCAGCAGGCAGACTTCCTTTTAATGGCGAAAATGAAATTGCACTCATTCATTCTATATTCAATACAACACCGGAACCACCTTCTTTAATAAACTCTAAAATCAATTCTGACTTAGATAAAATTATTCTTAAATGTATCAATAAAGTTCCATCAGAAAGATATTCATCTGTTGAACTTTTGATTAACGATTTGTTACAACTATAAATGTTAAATATTTATAGTCCTTAAGTAATTTTAGTTTTTTATTCTTAATAAAGAGAAACAAGATTATTATAATTGAAAGTAATTTATCCGGGTCATAAAATTCCCCTGTTAATATTCAATGTATAACGAGTTTACATTTCCCTAATGGTCAAGTACATCTGTTGAGAGTATGGAACAATATTTGAAACTTTGAGAACAGATAAATTGAATAATTCGGGATTCTAATGGAAAAATCAGAGGAGACTGCAATAAAGCACATTGTCTTTGTCGGTAAAAAGAAAGCCGGTAAAGCCGCCCTGATAAGTCAATTTAGCGGGCATACAACTATCACTCATGAATCCGATACCACATTCCCAAGAAGAATAAAACTTCAGCCATACAATCTTGAAGTTATGCTGGACAGCATTGACATTGAAGACTTATATGAATTTCAGGACGAAGAGAATATCCGACAAATTAAATCATTTGCTGCTGCTGATTTTTTAATTATAGTTTTAGACGGAACAGAAAAAATTTCTGAAGACGAAAAGCAACTGATAATATTACTTAGAAATCTGTCCGTACCTCATCTTGCTGCTGTCAATAAAATTGAATACGGAGTTAATCCGGAACTTCTGGCAGAAATAAAAACATTACGTCTTGTTCATTTTGAAATTTCCTGTAAAGAGAATGTAGGTATAGAAGCATTGAAATCAAGAATGATAAGAATGCTGCGGTGAAAGATAACCATTACCTGATATATGACAATAATTTGTACTTGTTAATCAAACAATAATTTATTGCTTGACAAATACAGTTCTCATAGTTAAAATCAACCAGTAAAATTTTCGGGGGTCTTATGAAAAAAATCTTATTCGGTTTTATTTTTTTTACTTCGGTCATCTTTCCGCAAACCAACACCTTCGAAAAAGTTCATTACGAATTTAGTGCCAGCAGTTCATGGCATCAGGATACTGATGGAAATTATATCGGTGTATTATCAAAAAACTCCAACGTATTTGCAGCCAAATTAGATTCATACGGAAATATCATCTGGACCGAAGAATTACAAGGGTTTCTGACATCTCATGCGGAGTTTTACGCCTTTAATGATTCTGTGTATGTCTTTATTGGAACTGTCACAAATCTATCTTCAACAGATCTAAAGATTATTTTTTTTAATAAGGATGGGCAAACAATAAATAGCGTATTGCTTGATGTCAATGGCGAGGACACGTTTATAGATTTTACCTGTGACTCAATGAATAATCTGATAGTTGTGACCAGAAGCGATAGTTTCTATGTTTCATCATTAGACTTTGCCGGGAATATTAACTGGCAAATAGCATACTCAACTCCCCTGATTTTTCAAAACTGCTCTATTACTAATGACGGTATTAACACTTATTTTGCTTTATATGGGAAACTTAGAAAAATAGATATTACTGGAAAACTTTTATGGCAAAAGAATACTGCATACTTTGCTAAAATGTACTATTCAACTAACCACATTTATTCAATCACAAAAACTCATATTGGAAAGAGTGATACAAGCGGGGTACCAATTTGGAGTAAAGCAAATTCTAACAACGTAGATTTTGCAATTATAAGTGAAAACCGGATTGTTACCTTGAATCACGAGCAATATACCCAAATTTCAAAGTTAACAGTTTTTGATGGTGAAGGTATTTTGCAAGAATCCATAAATATTATGGGGCTCTCAAACGGTTTGAACTCAACAAACGATTCGGGATTAATTTGTTCGGGGATATATAATGAAGCAGCTTGGTTTTTAAAAACAAACGAATCAATTAACTATTCCTCTCTACTAATATTGACTCCCTTAAAAAATAATAATTTATTAATATCAGATACTTCAAACATTAAAATAAAATCTGATAATCTTAGCTCATTACTTACACTGAAATACTCGAATAATTCAGGTGAGGATTGGAATTTGATAAGTGACCATCTAAGTGATTCTGTTACTAATATAAAATGGCTAGTTCCTATCGATCTTTCAGATAGTTGCTTGCTCAAAATTTCATGCAACAATAACCCTTTGATTAATTCCGTATCACCCAATTTTAAAATTACACCGGGAAATCAATACGATTTTCTCTCTGTAAATGAAATAAAAATGTGGATTGGAAATGAAGGACAAGGATCATTTTATGGTGAATCAGGGGGATTATTATGGCCAGGGGGAGAGGATGCAACTTTGAATGCTATTTTTGCTGATGGTTTAGTTTTTAGCGGACTTGTTAATGGAGAATTAAAAGCCAATGGAAATCTTCATCGCCCAGGATTACAACCAGGAATAATAATCTCAACAGGAGTCGCGGATGATAAAACAAAAGGAAAATATTCAATCTGGAAACTGAAGGATGATTGGCAAAATTTTCCTCCCGGTCCAGAACGAGAAAGATACGAGTGGATTTACAATAACTGGCCATTTGAAATCGGAGCTCCATATATAGATAACGATGGTAATGGTATTTACACACCCGGAATAGATGAACCGGATTATATTGGTGAAGAAGTACTTTTTTACGTTGTTAATGATCTTGATCCTGAGCTCACTAGACTGGGAAGCACACCAATAGGCCTTGAGTTTCAGGTTTCTACATTCGGATTTGACAGGCAGGATGAGCTAAAAAATGTTGTGTACAAGCGTTACCTTATACTTAATAAAAGTGATGAAACAATAGAAGACATGTATTTGAGTTATTGGGCTGACCCAGATTTAGGAGATGCTAATGACGATTGTGTTGGCGTTGATAGCATTTTAAATCTTGGATACTGTTATAATTTCAACGAAGATGATATGGTTTATGGTTCTCCACCGCCTGCTGTTGGGCATAGGATTGTGCAAGGACCAATAGTTCAAGGGACGCAGCAAGATAGTGGTTTATTTAGAGGTAAGTGGATACACGGAATAAAAAACTTAAATACTAGTTCGATAGTTCTTAATACAAATATGTCACCATATAGAGATCCAAGTACAGTAGTTGAAATGTACAACTATCAGACAGGATTAAATTTTAATGGAGAGCAATTTGTAAATCCACATACACAAATTGCAACGAGATTTCCACTTAATGGTGATCCCGTTACAGGTATTGGCTGGTATTGGGGAACTGGCTGGCCGGGAGGTGTGCAGCCAACAGATATAAGATATTTGGTTACATGCGGTCCGTTCAATATGAGTGCAACAGATACTCAGGAAGTAGTGGTTGCAATTGTAATTGACAGGGGTACTGATAGACTAAACTCCATCGAAAAAATGAAAAATGTTTCAATCGCTGCTGACAACTTTTATAAATCACAATTTACATTTACTTCCGTTGTTGATAATCCAATAGTATATACTTTCAAACTTGAACAAAACTATCCTAATCCTTTCAATCCAATAACAAAAATAAAATATCAACTGGCTAATTCAGGAAACGTTGAAATAAAGTTATACAGTATTCTCGGAGAAGAAGTACAGACATTGTTGAATGAATTCAAATATGCCGGGGATCATTCATTAGTTGTAAATTTAGATTCATTTGCGGCAGGTGTCTATTTTTATCGCTTAATATCTGGCGAATATTCATCAGTCAAAAAAATGATTTTACTGAAATAATAAAGCGCTAATTATGAAGCAAATTTTACTATTCTTTTTATTCTTGTCACTTATGTTTTTCACAGCTTGTGAAAAAGACCCCCTAATTGTAAATCCTCCGCCGTATACACCTGATTCATCTTTACACATAAATAGTTTGAGTCATTATTCAATTCATCCCGGAGAAAAAATATTGGCAAAAGTAAATAATTTATCCGGGGCTGATCTTCATTATGTGCAGCTTAACGGTGTTTTTGTTTATCATCGAGAGGAATCCGATTCAGCTGTCTCAGTTTTCATTCCCTTTAATGGTGAAAGTGGTAAACTTAAATTTGTTTATTCCGGAACCGCCGACACAGTCATTTACAGCGACTCAATTGATGTGATACAGGATTGCCAGGACTCATTATGTATTAGCTGGAATAGTGGTGAGCGGATCACGGAATTTGATTCAAAATTTACTTCGTGGGATACGACTCATACCTGGGATTATAATAAAAACGGAGACACTTCGTTCTTCAAAATATCCGGACTTTGCGGTGATGAATGTTCAATCACTAAAACTTTAGCATTCCTGTCTAACGAGGATGAACAGCTTCCGCAGTTTTTATTTTCTACTCAAACCATTAGAGATCATATGGGAGGAACTGAAGTTTCAGATACTCTGCACAGGGGTATCTTGAGGGTGGATAATTGGAACTCGAACAATATAATGAGCGGTACTTACTCTTTTGCTGATTATTCGTGGGTTTTCTGGTATAAAAATAATTAAAGTGGACAGTAAATAAATCAAAAGTACATTCGATAATAGTATGGATAATTATTTTTTATTAATCCTTTTATCGAATGAAAAAAATGAATCTCAATGGTTTCCGAACACTTTCTGCCATCTGGGTGGTCTCACTGTTTTACAATCCTTCACTTCCACAAAATGTTCAGAATAACCAGATACAATTAAATACTGTATTAGTAAATGATCATGCTGTACCGGAATCCGAATGGCAGAACCTTTCTCTTAATCCTACTGATAAACTCACACTGACTTATTCGTTCGACAATCCTGGTGATGATGTTATCTATTATAAAATTTTTCTTAATGGGATAAAGATTGAACCTGAAATCCGTATAACTTCGGAAACAATATCGTTCAGTAATCTTAAGCCGGGTCAGCAGATTATACGTATTCAGGCGTATAACTCAGACGGATGGGAATCATCAGCCTACGTTCTTAAGTTCGATGTTAAAGAAAATTCTTCTGCAAATATCAGTAATGAAAAAGCCCAGGTATTAGATGAACAACTGCCTCTTGTATATATACTTTCAGGAATCTGTTTGTTACTTATAGTTGTGGTAACCTACTTACTTTTAAATCGCCCAAAAGAAATACCAGTTCTGAATGAAAAAAGAACCAGTGAAACAACAGATAAGAAAATTCAGGACGAGTTAAATCATGTGAAACTGGCAAATCTTCAGTTAGCTGAAGAAAATACTTTCCTTAAAGAAAAAGTAAATGAACTTGAATTAAATGTAAAAGATCTTGAAAACGCCAATCTTAATCTTCTAGAACAAAAAGAAAAATTTGCAGAAAGTAAAAGGCAGCTTGAACTGCTTCAATCACAAAAGGAAGAACTATTTGCAATTGCAGTTCACGATATAAAAAATCCTGCTTCGGCTATTAAAAGTTATATTGACCTTTTAAATTCTTATGACTTAAACGCCACCGAACAGCAGGAGATAATGACCTCGCTTGTTGCTTCATCTGATGATATTGTTAAACTGACTCAACAGATCTGTCTTGTAATTGCTAAAGATAAACCGGACATCACACTTAAATTCACTAAAACTTCAATCAAAAAAATTATTGAAAAAACATTCAGCCAGAATTTGTCATACGCACGCACTAAAAAAGTGAAGTTGATAAACAAAGCATCGCAAAATCTTCCCGAGTTAAAATTGAATGAATCAAAAATTGAAGAAGTGATTGACAACCTTTTAAACAATGCTATAAAATTTGCGCCTCCTGAAACGCAGGTTGAAATAAATTCTTTTGTAAAAGAAAATTCGATAGTTGTTGAGGTGGCTGATAATGGTGTTGGACTTTCACAGGAAGACCTGACAAAAATTTTTCAGAAAGGTGCAACATTAAGTCCTCAGCCAACAGGTTTGGAACACAGTTCGGGCTTGGGTCTTTGGATCGCAAAAAAAATGGTTGAAGAACATAACGGAAGAATCTGGGTAACGAGTCATTCAGGCAGAGGATCAGTATTTTCTTTTTCATTACCACTGGCTGAATAGGTATTTCAGTCATAATATATCTGTTGTAAAGATTCTTCAAATTCTCAAACAAAGGAAACATGCTGTAATATTCTACGCAACGCAATGCATTCGTTAATATTTAGCAGTTAGCAACTAACACAAAGATTGGGAATACTTCTTCTTACTATTAAGAAAAAAACATCATTCCTTAAAAAAAATCCACTTTAATTCAATTAGACGAAACATTTTTTACTGCGCAAATGGCACTTAAAATGTGTAACAGCATATGTATTTATGAACGAGGAAAATATGCATTCGGAAATATTCAAAAACTACGAACCCAAAGAGAAAAGTGGATTGATTCCTTTACTGCAGGATGTTCAGAATATCTACGGTTACTTACCTGAACTTGCTTTACAAGAAATATCAGACTTTTTAGATATACCGCTAAGCCGTGTTTACGGAGTAGCAACTTTTTATAACCAATTCAGATTAACTCCGCTTGGTGAAAACGTAATTAAAGTTTGCCGCGGAACAGCTTGTCACGTTAAAAGTTCTGCTAATATTTTATTTGCTCTTGAAACAGCACTCAAAATAAAAGCAGGCGAAACCACAAGAGATAAAAAATTTACAATTGAAGTTGTGAACTGCATAGGAGCTTGCAGCATCGCCCCTGTTATAACTGTTAATGAAGAATACTTCGGAAGAATTTCTGCAAAAGACGTTCCGAATATTCTCAAGAAGTTTAACAAGCCCGCTAAACAAACAGATGCAGTTCCGGAGGTGAAATTAGCATGAACACCTTCATAGAAAAATGCTGCAGTGAATGCTGGCACAGTCCTGAAACACCATGTGACCTTTTTGTAAGATGTTCAACAGAAGGGGCATTGTGCCATCATCATAAAGAATGTGAAGATAAAATAAAATCTCTCAACAGAAAATTAACCTACCAGGAACACGATGTCCCTGTGATATTCATAGGAATGGGAACATGCGGACTTGCATCCGGTGCGCAAAAAGTTGAAGAAGCAATTAAGGCTGAATTAGAAAAGCTGAACATCACAGCACACATTGAAGCAACAGGCTGCATCGGATTTTGTGCTAAGGAAGTTATCGTTGATATTAAGCTGCCGGGACTCGACAGGATTTCTTACTGCGAAATCACACCTAAGTTAGTTCCAAAACTTATTCAGAAAACTCTTGTTGATAAAGAAATCTTCAGAGAAAAACTTCTTGGTTCACATGGAAAAGGAACTTCAGAGGTCCCTTCCTTAAATGATATTCCATTTTTCAGAAGCCAGCATAAAATTGTACTTGAACATTGCGGCGTTATTAATCCTGCCTCCATCGATACATACATTTCTTACGGCGGATTTAAAGCTCTTGATAAAGTTCTTCGCTTAATGAAACCTGAAGAAGTTATCAAAGAAATTCTTGCAAGCGGATTAAGAGGACGCGGCGGCGGCGGATTTCCTACAGGAAAAAAATGGGAACTTGCATTCAAACAAAAATCAGATAAAAAATATTTGATATGTAACGCCGATGAAGGCGACCCGGGCGCATTTATGGATCGTTCGGTTCTTGAAAGTGATCCATTCAGAATTGTTGAAGGAATGATCGTTGCAGCTTATGCAATGGGTGCGACACTAGGTTACATTTATTGCCGTGCGGAATATCCACTTGCAATTTCAAGATTACAAAATACAATTGAACAATGCAGAAGATACGGACTGCTTGGTGATAACATACTCAACAGCAGTTTCAGTTTTGATATTAAAATTAAAAAAGGTGCAGGCGCATTTGTCTGTGGTGAAGAGACTGCTCTTATCGGTTCCATTGAAGGAAGAAGAGGAATGCCTAAACCTCGTCCTCCTTACCCAACAGATGCAGGACTTTATGGTAAACCAACCGTGATCAACAATGTTGAAACATTTGCTAACGTAACTGCAATAATCAACATGGGCTCGGAAAAATTTTCATCAATCGGAACTGCGACAAGTAAAGGCACAAAAGTATTCGCGCTTAGCGGTAATATTAAAAACACAGGTCTTGTTGAAGTACCGATGGGAATTACGCTCGAAGATGTTGTGTTTGACATCGGCGGAGGAATACCAAACAATAAACAATTTAAAGCTGTTCAGATAGGCGGACCTTCAGGCGGATGTTTACCTGAAAGCGTTATAACAACACCAGTTGACTATGAATCTTTAAAACAAGTTGGCGCAATGATGGGTTCCGGAGGATTTGTTGTTATGGATGAAGATACGTGTATGGTAGATGTTGCAAAATATTTTCTGACATTCATTCAGCAGGAATCGTGCGGTAAATGCGTTCCGTGCCGTGAGGGCACAAAGCGGATGCTTGAAATCATTGAACGGATACCAACAAGTTATAAGAATACAAAAATAAAAACAGATCAGCTTCAAAGATTTAAAGGAATAGTTCATCTGCAAAGATTAGCTGATGTGATTAGAGATACCTCGCTTTGCGGACTTGGTCAGTCAGCACCGAATCCTGTTCTATCCGGATTAAGATATTTCAAAGATGAATATGAAGAACATTTATTCGAACGTAAGTGTCATTCAGGTGTTTGTAAAGAACTGTTAACGTTCACAATCGATAACAGCATCTGTACAGGCTGCGGAGTTTGTATTCGTAAATGTTCAACAGAAGCTATCGTTGGTGAAAAAGGTCAGGCACATTACATAGTTGATGATAAATGTATCCGATGCGGTATGTGTGTTGATTCGTGCAGGTTCGAAGCTATAAATGTTAATTGATGTCTTGGAGAAAATAATGGTACAGCTAACAATAAATAATATAAAAGTAAATGCAGAAGAAGGGATGACAATCCTTGACGCTGCCAAATCAGTAGGTATAAGTGTTCCGACTTTATGTCATCTTAAAGACCTTGCACCAACGGGTGCATGCAGAATTTGTTCTGTTGAAGTTGAAGGACAAAGAGGATTAATTCCATCGTGCGCATATCCTGTTTACAACGGAATGGTTGTAGAAACAAATTCACCAAGAGTTCGTAAAGCAAGAAAAACTATTGTTGAACTTCTTGTTGAAAATCATCCGCAGGATTGCCTGATATGTGTAAGAAATAAAAACTGCGAACTTCAGGATCTTGCAGAACAGTATGGGTTAAGAGAACACAGATTTGTTGGAGAAACAAAATGTCATGAAATTGATGCATCAAGCGCATCAATGGAAAGAGACCCTGCGAAATGTATTCTTTGCGGAAGATGTGTCCGCGTTTGTCACGAAGTTCAGAAAATAGGTGCAATAGATTTTACAAACCGCGGATTTGCAAGTCATGTTACTACACCTTACAACAAAGGTCTGAACATAAGTGACTGTATCCTTTGCGGTCAGTGTATTCTTGTTTGTCCTACTGCCGCATTAAGAGAAAAGAGTACATTGAAGGAAGTTTCAACCGCTCTTAATAATAAAAACAAATATACAATCGTACAGGTTGCGCCTGCAGTAAGAGCAACACTTGGCGAAGAATTTAATATTCCTCTCGGCACAGATGTTACCGGACAACTTGTAACGGGATTAAGAAGACTTGGTTTTAAAAAAGTTTTCGATACAAACTTCGGTGCTGATCTTACAATAATGGAAGAAGCATCCGAATTAATCAGCAGAATAAAGAACGGTGGATCTCTTCCAATGTTCACAAGCTGCTGCCCGGGCTGGATAAAATATGTTGAACAGAACAGACCTGAAGTTTTAGATCATATATCATCGTGTAAATCACCGCACGAAATGGAAGGTGCTGTCCTTAAAACTTATTATGCAAAGAAGATGGGAATAAAACCTGAAGACATTTTCGTTGTTTCAATTATGCCTTGCACTGTTAAGAAGTATGAATCAAACAGGGGCGAGCTTAGTGAAGAAACAATGAAAGATGTTGATGCAGTAATAACAACAAGAGAACTTGTAAGATTCTTTAAGATAGCAGGAATAGATTTTAATGATCTTCCTCATGATAATTTTGATAATCCGCTTGGCGAATCAACAGGCGCAGCCGCGATATTCGGCACAAGCGGTGGTGTTATGGAAGCGGCGTTGAGAACAGCATACTTTAAAATATCAGGTAAAGAATTGGACAAACTTGAGTTTGAAGAAATCCGTGGACTTGACGGAATTAAAGAAGCTTCAATAAACATTGAAGGAACTGTAGTAAACATTGCAGTCGTAAACGGAATAGGAAATGTTAAACAGGTTCTTGATGATGTACAGAATGGTACAAGCAAATATCATTTCATTGAAGTGATGGCTTGCCCCGGCGGATGTATAAACGGCGGAGGTCAGCCCATACATCAAAAACCTGAAAAGGTAATGAAGAGAATTAAAGCTCTCTACCAGATCGATACGAATATGAAAACCCGTAAGTCTCATGAAAATGAATCAGTAAAAACTCTTTATAAGGAATTTTTTATTGAGCCGAATTCACATATAGCTCATGAGATTTTACACACAGAATATTTCGATAGAAAAAATGTTTTGAAGAATTAATATTTATGTAGAAAGATTCTGAATAAGGATGCTGAAATAAGTTCAGCATGACAATGAGAGAATAAATAAAAGAACTAAGATGAACAGCGGAATAGTCAGCACAATACTCGACAGATGCAAGAGATGTTACTCCTGTATAAGAGAGTGCCCGGCAAAAGCTATACAGGTAGTTAATGGTCAGGCTGCCGTTGTGGTTGAAAGATGTATCGCGTGCGGACACTGTGTTAAAGTCTGTTCACAGGAAGCCAAAAGAATTCATAGTGATATGAGTAAAGTATTCACTGAAATTCTTCCGGCTGGAAACAGTATTGCAATTGTTGCGCCTTCTTTTGCAGCATCTTTCCCTGATTCATATTTCAAAATTCCTGGTGCAATTAAAAAACTCGGTTTTGAAATGGTTGTTGAGACTGCTTTTGGAGCTGATCTGATAAGCAATACTTATCTTGATGAGATTCAAAAAAACAATGGCAGGACTGTAATTAGTTCTTCCTGTCCTGCAGTCGTTGGTTATATAGAAAAATACTTTAGCGGATTAGTCCCGAATCTTGCAAAAGTAGTATCACCAATGGTAGCAATCGGAAAGTATCTTAAAGAAAATCTGGGTAAAGAAAGAAGAATAGTTTTTGTCGGTCCTTGTATTGCAAAAAAAAGTGAAGCAGTCCAGGAAGAAGTTTCAGGAATCATAGATGCCGTTATTACCTTCTCGGAACTGAAAGAATTATTTGCGATCAAAGGAATAATTCCTGAACAACTTGAAGACAGTGACTTCGATCCGCCGCATGCTTATATGGGAAAATCATATCCTCTTGCCGGAGGCTTGTTAAAGACTGCAGGAATTTCTGATGACATCCTGGAGAAAGAAATAATTGTTGTTGAAGGTAAGAATAAAGTCATTGAAATAATTGATGAAATATCGAACAATCATATCAACGCAAAATTTGTTGATATACTTTTCTGTGAAGGGTGTATAAGCGGACCTGCGATAGACAGCAATCTCAATTATTACTCACGTCGTGAAAAAGTAATAAAGTATATCGAACAAAAAATTCACGCTACTGATAAACAGGTATGGAAAAGTAATATTTATAACAGCAGGAATATTGATCTGTCAAGAGATTTTTCTGTAAAGAACCAGAGAAGGCCTTATCCAACCGAAGAAAGAATTAAAGAAATTCTTGCGCAGACAAATAAAACAAAACCGACAGATGAATTGAACTGCGGGGCATGCGGATACGCCACCTGCAGGGAGTATGCTGCCGCCATTGCAAAAGGACTTGCCGAAACTGAAATGTGTCTTCCATTTCTAATCGACGAACTAAACAAAGCTTACAACGATTTGAGTACAACGCAGGATCAGTTAAAAACAGCAGAGAAGCTCGCGTCAATTGGTCAGCTTGCTGCAGGTGTTGCACACGAAATTAATAATCCGCTTGGAACAATTCTTCTTTATTCATCAATGCTGAAAAAAGAATTTGATAAAGAGCCTGAACACCAGCAGAAAGTTGAAGACCTTGAATTGATTGTCGATGAAGCAAACAGGTGCAAGAACATTGTTTCAAACCTGCTGAACTTTGCGCGTCAGGGTAAACTCAAAATATCAAAAGTGAATATGGTCCAGTTATTTGCTGATATACTAAAAACCGTAAGAGTTAATCCGGCGCACAAAGGAATTCATCTTAACCTTGAAAGATCTTCACGTGATTTTATAATTGAAGGTGATGAAGATCAGTTGAAACAGGTATTCCTGAACATCATTAATAATTCCTGTGAATCAATGGAAGAAACAGAAAAGAAAAATCTTGATATAAAAATGTTATATGAAGACGAATACTTTGTAGTTCAGATCAGCGATACAGGATGCGGTGTTGCAAAAGAAAATTACAGTAAACTGTTTACGCCCTTCTTTACAACAAAAAAAATTGGAAAAGGAACAGGATTGGGTCTTCCCATTTCTTATGGAATTGTAAAAATGCACAGGGGTCATATTACGTTCCAGAGTGAAGTCGGGAATGGAACTACTTTTAAAATTAAGCTGCCGATAAAACTCGACGCACAGACTATAAATGTGAATTAGAAAAGAGAACTAAAATGGATAACACAAAATCAAAAAGAATATTATTAGTGGATGATGATCTCGATCTGCTTGAACAACATAAATTCTTACTAGAATCAAAAGGATATAAAGTTATAACTGCCGATAACAGTAAAGACGGCTGGGAAGTATTCAAAAAAGAAAAACCAGATGCATGCGTACTTGATCTTATAATGGAGGAACATGATTCGGGTTTTATTCTCAGTTATAAAATTAAAAAGGATGGATACGGTAAAACTATTCCTGTTTTCGTCCTTACTTCAGCAACACTTGTTACTGGATTCAAATTCAGTTCAGCAACCGCTGAAGAAAAAGAATGGATAAGATGTGATGAGATCATAAACAAACCTGTTGTGATCGATGATCTTGTTCAGAAATTAGAAAAATATTTAGCGTTAAAAGAAGTTCATTAAAATAAGGGGTGAACCCGGATTAAATATTTGGTAGCCGCAGGCTTCAACCTGCGTGAAAGCAGCAGTTCTCCATATAAACGGAATATTAATACTGCACGTTCGCAACCTGAAGGTTGCGGCTACCATCGGTTGAGCATATTCCGGTTTCATTACATAAAATGGAAACGAACAACAAACCAAAAGTTCTTATTGTTGATGACGAAAAAGGTCTGAGGCTTGGAACAAAAAGACTTTTGGAAAGCGAGGGCTATGCTGTTGTTGCTGCTGAAAATGGTACTGAAGGAATTGAAGCAGGAACAAAAACAGAATTTGACCTTGCAATAATAGATTTAAAGATGCCTGACATCGAAGGTACGCAGGTACTAAAGAAGATCAGGGAAGTACATCCAAATACTGTATGCTATATTGCAACGGCTTATGCTTCCTATGAAACCGCGATTGAATCAACCAAACTCGGCGCCTACAGTTACATACCAAAACCTTTTACTCCCGAAGAACTTCTGCAGCAATTAAAAGATGGTTACAACCGCAGACTTGTTCTTGTTGAATCAGAAAAATGGAAACGCGAACGTGAAGAACGTCTGCTCGAAGTCGCATTTGAAAAAACAAGACTTAACACGATAATAAATTCAATTACCGATGGACTTATTGTTGTAAACAAAAACGGTGAAGCGGTTTTATATAATCCGAGCGCGCTTAACTATCTCAATCTTCCTTCAATAGCAATCGAAGAAAAAATTATTGATAAACTTCCTTCAGAAATAGCCGGGCTGATAAATAAGTTTTTGGATTCAGGCAGATATGAAAACAAATCATATTCCAGCCAGATTGAATTAAAACCAAACCGCGAACTGTTTGTTGAAGCTACGAGTTCACCTGTACCTCATCCTGATGGCTCACTTGCAGGTGTTGTTGTTGTAATGAAGAACATCACCGAAATGAAAAAGCTTGAGTTTTTAAAATCACAATTCGTTTCAATGGTTAGCCATGAATTGAAAGCACCTGTTGCGGCTGTTTATGGCTATTTAAAACTGCTTGTAGATGATTCGATAAAACTTTCACAGGAACAGGAAAAGAATTTTATTAAACGTTCGCAGATACGGCTTGACAACCTTCTTAAAATGGTGAATGATCTGCTTGATATTTCAAGAATGGAAATGAAAACCGCAAAACGTGAGATCATATCCGTTAACATTGTTGAGACGATTAAATCCGTCATCGAGCTATTCCAGTTTGAAGCAGAAAAACGCGAAGTAAATGTATGCTTCAATTTCGATGAGAACCTTCCGCTGCTTAAAGCAGACCAGGATGAAATTACACGGTTGTTTACAAATCTTATTAGCAATGCAATTAAGTACAATAAGGTTAAAGGTTTAATTGAAATTAATATTCATTACAACAAACCATATATCATCACGGAAATAAGAGATAACGGAATAGGATTAAAGCCTGAAGAAAAAAACAGATTGTTCCAGGAATTTTTCAGAGCAAAGAACGAGAACACAAGAGAAATAAGCGGAACAGGATTAGGTTTATCAATAGTTAAAAGAATAGTTGATTCATACGCAGGAAAGATTGAAGTGGAAAGTGAGTTTAATGCCGGAACAATGTTCAGAGTATTTCTTCCTTTGAAGAATGAAAATAAAACTGATGTAAAATCAGCCTGATATTTAAAGGTTAAATAAAACATAATTCATGATTCATCAACACATATTCGAAAGGTAGAAATGATAAAAAATTTCTTACTTGCAATTGCTCTTATGTTGAGCTTCTTTCCGTTTGCGGAAATGTCACTTGCTAACAATTCACCTGAGGGTGTAACTGTTAAAAAGACAGGCAGCAGCTATACAATTAATTTTAGTCTGCCGCAGTTTGATTATCAAAATTTAAATGCCGCCGGTGAAGAATTTATCCGGCTTAGAGTAAACAATTATGGCACTACGTCTGAAGTCGGTTTACCGGAACTTCCGATTGTTTCATTTAACATTGCAATCCCTTACTCACAAAAAACAGTTACTTATAAAGATGTTTTAACCCAACAGTTTGAGCAGCCGGTTTTAGGAAAAGTATATCCTCACCAGGCACCGTGGGAAAAAAATAATCCGGTCGGTGAAAGACCTTTCACAATAAACAGAGATTATTATAACAGCCGTGGTGAAGAACAGCCGTTCATAAAAATATCCGAACCTTTTATTATTGGTGGTGTTAAAGGTGTAACAGTTACTATCAACCCATTCAACTATAACCCTGTCGATAATAAACTTAGTGTTGTTGAAAGCGGAAGTTTTACTGTTAATCTCGATGGAACAGTCAATTCAAACGGACAAATCTCAGCAGCGATGAATTCATTTTTATCATCAGTTTTTGTTGGTTATGATCTGAACAACTTAAGATTAGTAAACAACTATCTTATCATAACAGCTCCGGAATTTGAAGCAGGATTAGCTTCATTTGTTAATCATAAAAACTCTACCGGTTATTCAGTTGATGTTTTTACCACAACTGTTGCAGGAACAACAACAACTTCGATTAAGGCTTTCATACAAAACAGGTATAATGTTCCGTCAACAAAACCGGATTATATTCTTCTTGTTGGTGATGTTGAAAAAATTCCTGCTTGGACAGGCGGCGGTGAAGGAAACCCCAAAACCGATTTAAACTACGCACAGCTTGAAGGCGGCGACTATTTTGCCGATGCTTTTCTTGGGAGGTTTTCTATTGCAACTGCTGCTGAACTAACCAATGCAATTAATAAAACGATATATATGGAAAATTATATCGGTACACTTGCAAAGAAAAATGTTTATATGTCATCAGAAGATAACTGGGATATAACAGAAGGTACACATAATTATGTGATAAGCACTTACTTTGCTCCTGCAGGTTACACAAATCTTAAATTGTATTCACACACCTATAATGCAACCACAGCACAATTGATTGCCGCATTAAATGATAACCAGATTTTTGCGATTTATTCAGGACACGGCGCAGAAACTTATTGGGCTGATGGTCCGCAATTATCACAAGCACAGGTAAGAGCGTTAACAAACACAGTATATCCTTTTGTTTACTCATTTGCCTGTGTTACCGGTTCGTATCACCTGACTGAAAGTTTTGGTGAAACCTGGCTGCGAACAACAAATGGCGGTTCAGCATTTTATGGTTCATCTGTAAACTCATACTGGGATGAAGACGATATACTTGAACGCGGAATTTACAAAGCTATGTTCGATGATGAGATTACAAAGATCACTCCTATGTTCGATAAGGGTAAAGTATATCTTTATAATCATTACGGAAGTTTCACCCCTACTATTAAAAGATATTTTGAAATGTATAACCTTATGGGTGATCCTTCACTTGCAACCGTTAAACAAATTCCAGTTGATACAACGGCGCCGCTGCCGGTTACTGATCTTTCAGTTGTTAATCCTACCTCGAGTGAGCTTACACTTAACTGGACGGCACCTTACGATTCAACTTTTAACGGTGTTACCCGTTATGATGTGCGTTATTCAACTTCAAATATTACTAACGATATTCAGTTCAACAATGCACCTCAATTGATTTACGGAGGAAACGCCGATACTGCAGGAACACCTAAATCATTTATGGTGCCCGGTCTTGCATTCAATACACAGTATTACTTTGCAATCAAAGCTGAAGATATGTGGGGAAACAAATCTCCGATGTCTAATGTTCCGTTTATGGCAACATACCAGGCTCCTGAAATGGCTTGTGATAAAGATTCAATTTATTGTGTTGTGGATGTTAATACTAATGATACTGATAGTCTCATCATTTCAAATATTACATCATTCAACTCTACACTTGATTATTCAATTGAACTTACGAACAATACATTCCCCGGAAATGTAAAAGCATACATTGTTCCGGTTAATAATGAAATTGTTAACAGTGCGGGGGAGGATAAAGATTTTCTACCGAATAGTTACGGAAGCAGCATTAAAGGAAGCGGTGGTCCTGACATATTCGGCTATGAATGGATTGACAGCGATGAT
Organism: Bacteroidota bacterium; assembly: GCA_023453665.1. Lineage (GTDB taxonomy): Bacteria > Bacteroidota > Ignavibacteria > Ignavibacteriales > Ignavibacteriaceae. Next base: position 29,884 of record JAEXTA010000158.1, read on the forward strand.
CCTAACGGTCCTGATTATGTTTGGAATGACATCGTTGCAACCGGTACACAAATCACAAACTGGGTAGCAACAAGCACCGCTGATCCTAAAGATGATGGTGTTGCCGGTCCGTTCCCGTTAGGCTTCAACTTCAAATTTTATGGTAATATTAAAACACAGATTTACGTTTATACAAACGGAATATTTGCATTCACTCCGATAACAGAGAACTGGTACACTAATACTTCAATACCAGCTTCAACGAGTCCTAATTCTTTCATCGCACCTTTCTGGGACGACCTTGATGGAAGAACACAGGGAACAGTTCATTACAAACAGGATGGTAACAGATTTATTATTCAGTTTACCAACTGGCAGAAATATAGTGCAAGCGGTTCACTAACATTCCAGGTTGTATTTAATTCAAACGGAAAAATTCAATTCTACTACCAGACACTTACAGGTACATTAAACAGCTGCACAGTTGGAATTGAAAATGATTTAGGCAATGATGGTTTGCAGGTTGTAAGAGATGCTGCTTACTTAAAAAATAATCATGCAATTGAATTTGCCGCCGAACCTGACTGGCTTGCTGCGAACAATATCAGCGGAAGAATTTATAATGGTAACTCTGCAGCAGTTGTTCTGAACTTTATGAATGATGAACTCGAACTCGGATTGTATTCAATGGATATGGTCATTACATCAAATGATCCGGTTCATCCCACAGTTACAGTTCCTGTTGTTATGTTTGTTACTGTTACTCCGGTTGAGTTGTCAACCTTCTCAGCTAAAAATAATTATGATGAAGTTATTCTAAGCTGGCAGACTGCCACAGAAAAAAATAACCGTGGTTTTGAAATTCAGAGAAGTCTTAACACCGGCAATGAATCAAAATCATGGCAAACACTTTCATTTGTTAACGGTAAAGGAACAACCACACAATCAACAAATTATTCTTTCCGTGATAAAATAAAAGGAACAGGCCAATATGTTTACCGTCTGAAACAAATAGACTTTGACGGTACATTCAGTGTTAGTCCGGAAGTTGAAGTTGATATGACTGGTCCGGATAAATTTGAACTTGTACAGAACTATCCGAATCCTTTCAACCCCACAACAACAATAAAGTACGCTCTTCCGGTTGAAAGTAATGTTACAATTTCAATTTATAATCTGCTTGGTGAACTTGTTGAAACATTAGTCAACAAAGTTGAACAGCCAGGTTACTTTGAAGTTGAATGGAATGCATCGAACCTTTCATCAGGAATGTATATCTATTCAATGCAGACTAAAGAAGTTGCAACAGGAAATGAAACACGTTCAATCAAAAAAATGGTATTGATGAAATAAATTTCTTTTACTAACGGAGATTGCAGGCATGGACTTGTTTGTAATCTCCGTTTAAGATTAAGAGAAAGAAAAAGAATAAGAGAAAAAGTTTTAGAGACAGAATAAATCCATATAACAAACAATAATAAATATGGGGTTCGCAATGGCTAAAGTAGCAATAATAGACGATGATCCGGATATCCTCGATGCCAGCAGTTTAGTGTTGGTTTCAAAGGGTTATGAAGTAATAACAGCAAGTAACCCGGATGACGGATACAAAATCGTAAAAGAACAATCTCCGGATATCATCATACTTGATGTGATGATGAACGAACCGGATGACGGATTTTTCCTTGCACAAAAATTCCGCAGAGAAAAGATCACTATACCAATACTTATGTACACATCAGTTTCAAAAGCATTGGGACTTGAATTCGGCGCCGGTGAAATGGTTCCTGTAGATGATTTCGTTGAGAAACCAATTTCACCAGAAACATTAATCGAAAAAGTTGAAAAACTTTTACACCTGCACGTAAAGGAGTAGAGCATATGCTTGTTGTAGAAAAAAATGCTCTCTCCGAAGAAATAGAGAGCTTTGTAAATAAATATGGTAATGACAGGTCATCATTGCTGATGATACTTCATGAAATTCAGAAAAAACACAGACACATTTCTGAATTTGCCCAGCAGGAAGTTGCAAGATTACTTAACATACATCCTGTTGAAGTGTTTAGTGTTATATCATTTTTTGCTTTCCTTAATTCAAATCCCAAAGGTAGAAACCTTGTTCGCGTATGTCAGACCATCTCCTGTGACATGCAGGGAAAGGATGCAGTTATAAAAGCGATTGAAAGAGAACTGGGGATTAAAATCGGCGAAACAACAAAGGATAATAAATTCACAGTTGAATATGCAAACTGTCTGGGTTTGTGTGATATGGGTCCGGCTATGGCGATCAATGATCAGGTTTACACTAATCTGACGCCCGAAAAAGCAGTTGAACTTTTAAACAGGGTTAAGTGAGGTGAATATGGAAATAACAAAAACTAAACGAACCGGTCCTGTGATCTTCTCGGAATACAAAAGAGGAGATGCAATTAAAAAAGCTTTAAAGATGTCGCGTGAAGATATCTTGTTCGAACTTAAAGATTCAAAATTAAAAGGAAGAGGCGGTGCAGGATTTCCAACATCAACGAAATGGATGTTGACTGCTGCTGCGAAATCAGATAAAAAATTTCTTGTCTGTAATGCTGATGAAGGCGAACCCGGCACATTTAAAGACAGAGTTCTTCTTATAGAATATCCTGAACTTATCTGTGACGGAATGGTTATCGGCGGATATACCGTCGGTGCACAGCAGGGAATAATTTATCTTCGTGGTGAGTATGAATATTTATTAAAACCTCTCGAAGATTATCTTGAATCAATGAGAAAGGATAATCTGCTCGGTAAAAATATTTGCGGAGTTGATGGTTTTGATTTTGACATCACAGTATTCCTCGGTTCAGGCGCTTATGTGTGCGGCGAAGAAACCGCTTTGATCGAATCACTTGAAGGACATCGCGGAGAACCACGCAACAGACCACCTTATCCTATCAATACTGGTTACCTTGGCAAACCTACTTCAGTTAATAATGTTGAAACATTAGCTGCTATAACTCATATCATAATGAAAGGCGGAAAATGGTTCAGCAAACATGGAACAGATAAATCATCAGGTTCAAAATTATTTTCTGTTTCAGGCGATTGCGAAAAACCCGGCGTATATGAATTACCATGGGGAACAAAAGTGAGTGAACTGCTTGAAATGGTTGGAGCAAAAAATACAAAGGCTGTGCAGATAGGCGGAGCTTCCGGTGTTTGCATTCCCAAATCACAGTTTAACAGAACACTCGCTTATGAAGATGTTGCCACCGGTGGTTCTATAATGATCTTTAACGAGAGCAGGGATATGCTTCATGTTTTAAAGAACTTTATGGAATTTTTTGTTGATGAATCCTGCGGTCAATGTACACCCTGCCGTATTGGAAATACAAAACTACTAGAAGGTATTGAGATGATCGAAAAAGATCAGTTTACTTTTGCTTACATCAATAAACTGAAAGATCTTGGAAGAACAATGCAGCTATCTTCAAAATGCGGATTGGGACAATCAAGTCCGAACCCGTTTATATCAATTCTTGAAAACTTCAAAGATGAAATCTTTAACAGCGGTATCGGAGGTAGAAATGGAAAGTAAAAAATCAATGAGAGCACCAGTAAGCCAGAAGCCGCATGTTATTGAAAAACCGGAACACCCGGAACACATAGGCGGTTCTATCTCAATTGAGATAAACGAAAAGAAAGTAACAGTTCCTTTCGGTACAACAATACTTGAAGCATGCAGGCAGAACCAGGTACATATACCGACACTCTGTCATCACGAAGATCTTTGTGTAGCAGGAGTATGTCGTGTATGTGTCGTTGAAGTTGAGGGAATGAGAACACTGCAGGCATCCTGTGCATTCCCTATTACTGCACCAATCAAAATTCGTACAACAACAAATGAAGTAAGAAGAGCAAGAAAAAATATTATTGATCTTCTTTTAAGTGAACATTATGGTGAGTGTTATTCATGTTTCAGAAATAATAACTGCGAACTTCAGACACTCGCAAAAGAATACGGTGTTGACCACTATAATTTCGGTCACGTGACAAATCCGAGATATGAAGTTGATAACTCATCATATTCAGTTGTTCGTGATATGGACAAATGTATACTTTGTAAACGCTGTGTAAGAACCTGTATTGATCTGCAGGAAGTCGGAGTTCTTGAAGCAATCGACAGGGGACACAACACACACATCGGAACATTCTGGGATAAACCGCTCGCTGAAGTAATCTGTATCAACTGCGGACAGTGTATTAACAGATGTCCAACCGGTGCTTTACGCGCTAACGATCCGCGCGATGAAATATGGGCTGCGATTGACGATCCTAAAAAACATGTTGTCATCCAAACGGCTCCATCACCAAGAGCGGCAATCTGCGAAGAGTTCGGAATGGAAGCAGGCACATCACTTACAGGTGAAATGAACACAGCATTAAAACGTATCGGCTTTGATGTTGTTTTCGATACAAACTTTACTGCCGACTTAACAATCTTTGAAGAAGGAACTGAACTTATCATAAGATTGTACAATGCGCTTGTTAAGAAAGAACCTGTTTTCCTGCCTCAGTTTACTTCGTGTTCGCCGGGATGGGTAAAATACCTGGAACATTTTTATCCCGAATATATTCCGAACCTGAGCACAGCAAAATCACCTCAGCAAATGTTTGGCGCGTTGATCAAAACTTTTTACGCACAGAAAAAGGGCATCGATCCGAAGGATATAGTGTCAGTTGCAGTGATGCCTTGTTCAGCGAAAAAGTTTGAGTGTAACAGACCGGAAATGAGTGACTCAGGATTTAAAGATGTTGACTACGGTTTAACCACACGTGAGCTTGCTCAAATGATTAAGGAAGCAGGTATCTATTTACCTGAAATGCCTAAATCAAATTTTGATGATCCGTTCGGTGAAGCATCAGGTGCCGGATTAATCTTTGGCGCAACCGGCGGTGTTATGGAAGCAGCTTTAAGAACTGTTGTCGAGTTCGTAACAGGAAAGAAAGTTGAAAACATATTTGCTAATGCCGACATAGTTCCTTTAAGAGGATTTGAAGGTATTAAATATGCTGAACTTCCTATTACAGAAGTCGGTCCTGTCCCTGCATTGATCAAACATCTTGTTACCGACTGGAACTGGCTGAAAGGTGCTACACTTAAAGTTGCAGTTGCACATGGAACAGCTAATGCTAAAAAAGTTATGGACGATATTAAAGCAGGCGGTAAGTTCAGTGAATGTCACTTCATTGAATTTATGGCTTGTCCGGGTGGTTGTATAGGCGGCGGCGGTCAGCCTATTCCAACAACTCCAGAGATCCGTAAACTGAGAGCAAAAGCTATCTATGATGAAGATAGTTCACTTCCCGTCAGAAAATCTCATGAAAACAGGCATGTTGTTGAGATATACGACGAGTTTCTGAAAGAAGGTCCTTGCGGACATCTTTCACACAAACTTTTACATACACATTATGTAAAAAGAGGAAAGTACATAGCATAAGAAAATTGAAGAATGTCTGTCTCAATATCCTAGGTTGTTGTTTAATACTCTAACTTCTGGTGAACAGCAAATTGAGACAGACGCTTCAGTATTAGCATAATTAATTGTGAGAGTTTTATGCTGAATCTTGTTCCGTCATGGGCTCATCATTATGAGGAATTCTGGACTTCGATCCGTGGAAGAAATCTGTGGTTTATAAAACTGCGTTATGGCGCAGTTGCTATGCTTACATTCTTCATTGTCAGTACTGAATTTCTTTTGAAGATCAGGCTCGCACCCGATCAGCAGAATATTATAATATTTATCACTGCATCAATCCTTGTCTATAATGGAATACTTCACTTTCTACGCAGGTATATAAAATTTGACGCGTCCAAATTTAATCCTCTTCATCTTTCACTGATACAAATAGTACTGGATTTAACATCGCTAATGCTGCTTGTTTACTTCAGCGGCGGAATTGAATCACCATTGTATATGCTTGCCGTATTTCATATGATAATCGGCAGCCTGATACTTCCCAGCTTTTTTATTTATTCGATTGCAGTTCTTGTTGTGTTAACTTTTGCGTTTATAAGTTTTGGTGAATACCTGGATCTTATTCCACATCAGCCGTTAACGGGATTATTAAATTTTAATTTATCACACGATCTTAATTATATAATTGCGTTCAACGTAGTTTTTATTTTTATGGTTTTTGTGAGTGTTATGCTTGCGAACAGGATAGCAAAGCAGTTACTTAAACAGGAACAGGATCTGGTTGAATCAATTGAAAAATTAAATTCCGCTGAAAAGGAAAAACAGAAGTACATAATCGGAGTGGTTCATGAAATAAAAACACCTCTTACAGCGGTTCATTCTTACATCGAATTGGTTACCAATCAATACCTTGGACCTGTTAATCCAAAAGTCGGGGAAAAATTAGAACGTGCAAAGTTCCGTTCAAGAGAAGCTATAGAGATGATAAATGATGTTCTGAAAATCTCCCGGCTGAAACTCCTTGATGAAGTGGTGCACGAAGAAATAGATCCCGAGGAGATCATTTTATCAATTTTTGAAAAACAAAAAGATGTAGTAAAACTTAAAAATGTTTTATTAAAATTTGTTGATGAAAGAAAACTTAAAAATAAGATTTACGGTGATGTAGTATTACTTGAGATGGCGTTGTCCAATCTCATAAATAATGCTGCAAAGTATGTAAGCAAAAACGGGACGGTGGTTGTAACCGTAAGCGATGAAGAAAAAATAATAATAATCACAATTTGTGATAACGGTATCGGCATACCGGAATCAGAACAGAAAAAAATATTTAATGACTTTTACCGCGCTTCAAATGTAAAACAAAAAGGGTATGAAGGTACGGGGCTGGGTCTTTCAGTTGTAAAACAAATTATAGAAAGGCACGGCGGCACTATTTCAGTTGAAAGTCCGTCAAAGCTGGGGACCAAAGAAAAACCAGGCACGTGTTTTTATATCACATTACCGTCTGATTAATTCATATCAGTTCTTCTTAATGGGTTTGGTTGTTTTCTTTTTCTTATCGGTTTCAAATATACTCAGGTCCACAAGTTTTGAAGAAACTCCTTTTACCAGCGAAACTTTTCTTGCAAGTTCCTCCATCTTTTTTCTTTCACCATAAAGCTCCAGGATAAGAAGTCCTTCATCAGTGCAGTTATCAAGTACGCCATCGTGAATACCAAGACGTGTTTTGATCATACATCCCCAGCCGGTTAAAACTTTTTGAACATTAACCGCTGCATTTTTTCTTGAACCAATTAGAATCAAAAGAATAGTTTTCATAAGTACCCCGTAATTAATTTAAATACTATTTGAAACTTAACTATTGATTTTCATTTTGTAAAATTTATCAGAGGATTATGTATTCGACAATAACGTCGTTAAACAGTCAATTTCGTCGTACACTTACTGTAATTTTTAAAACATTCAGAGAAAAATCGGAATGTTTGCGGCACACCAATTGTAATCCTGAACCGGAGGCAATTATGAAGTTAATGATATTAATATGTTTAGCAGTCTTTTCCATCTCGCTTGTGGGTCAGCAATCAGATACAACTGGTAACCTGAATCAAAGAAAAAATCAGGAACAGGTTAAAGAACAGAAAAGATTTGGCAATCAATCGGGTCAGGAACAATTGATTGGTCAGACAGAAAATGATAAGAATAAGAAAGGTAAGGGCAAAAAAAGTAAGGATGTATTCATTGACAAAGATGGAGATGGCATTGCCGACAGCCGCGCAGGCGGTATGGGAATTAATAAGTTAAGGAAGCGGGTCAGAGGCGGTAATCATGGTTCAGGATCCGGGGGCAATGGAAACGGGAACGGCGGAAATGGCGGTCACAGATAGTTTGATGAGTTATGTAAAATGAATAGACGGTTTATTATATGTACCGGGACTTTAATTTTTCTCTTTGCTGAAAATCTGTTTTCACAATTTTATTTCGGAACATCATTCGAAAATTATTTTGATGATAACATTTATAACAACTACTCCAATGTCTCCGACTTTGTAAATAACTTTTCCGGAGAGGGAGGATATGATTTTGAATCTGAGCAAAATAATTTTGAATTATACTACTCTGGAAATTATATCTACTTCAATAAGAATATCAGCAAAACTTCATCGTTCCATAAATTCGGAATGGTGGAAACGTATTTATTTGCTGAAGAAGATAATCCTTTGAACATGGGTGTCAATTATAGTTTCAGATCAAACAGGGAAGAGTTCTCTGTATATGATTACGGACAGCTAACAACATATATAAATTATATGCATTCAATCTCAGAAGCCGATAAACTGCAGGGCGGACTAATATTCAATAAAGTCGATTATAAAAATTATTCTTTGTTTTCATACTATGAGTATAAATTTTTTGCGAAATCTATTTTTAGTTTTGAAACCGGAACATCACTTATAATCGGGGCGGAGTTAGACCTTAAAAAGTATTCCCAAAAAATAAATGATCCTGAAATGGCTGAAACTGTTACTCAATCTAAATTTTTACTGCAATCAGGACAATCATTAACAGATGAACTTGGTATTAGTGCGTATCTTCTCTATCGAAAAAATTTGAAAAGCGGAAACAGGTTTTTCAATATAGATGAATTTGTTTATTACGAGGAAGAAATATTTAATGATGTGTACTCAAATGAAGGTTATGAAACAGGTCTATCCTTGACGTATCTTTTTTCGTCAACAGTAACAGGAAAACTAGAAGGTAAGTACCAGGCTAAAAATTATTTTAATCTGCCGGCTGCAACAGCAGATGGTACAGAAATGGATTTAACCAGAAAGGATAATCTCTACGCTGCAGGAGTTTCATTTGAAATAAATCTTAATACATTAATCAATGGAAGTGCTCTTTATCTTAATTATAATTTCCTGTTGAATGAATCAAATGACTATTATTACGATCATTCCAACCAGCTTTTCTCGTTTGGGTTTGGCTGGGATTTTTAAATTTACCTGATGTTATACTTTTTCAATTTATACCTGAGATTACGTTCTGTTAATCCTAATATTTTACCAGCTTTGGTCTGGTTTCCATTGCTTTCACGAAGAGCGTCATAAATCAATTTTTTTTCCAGAGTTTCAACCTGTTGAGTTAACGTCTCATTTCTGGGATTAGGCAGTGTCATTTCTTCTTTAAATCCTGTTACATTCATTGGAATATCTTTTACTGTAATAGTGTTTCCTCTTGCTAGAACAACTGCACGTTCAACAATATTTTCCAGCTCCCGAACATTACCCGGGTAATTGTATTTCATTAGCAGGTCAACTGTTTCCTTTGAGATGTTGATGTCTTCTTTTCCATTTTCATTACAATACTTTTTGATGAAGTATTCTAACAATGGAAGAATATCTTCTTTCCGTTCTCTTAAAGGTGGAATTTTTATTGCAACAATATTCAGCCTGTAGTAAAGATCTTCTCTGAAGAGCCCTTCTTTAATTTTCTTTTCCAGATCCTGATTTGTAGCGGCGATAATTCTTACATCGATATTAATACTTTCAGTACCGCCGACTCTTTCAATTTGATGTTCCTGCAACACGCGTAATAATTTTACCTGTGTTGAAAGCGGAATATCTCCAATCTCATCGAGAAATATTGTCCCTTTATCAGCTAACTCAAATCTGCCTTTCTTTAATTTATCAGCGCCTGTGAATGAGCCTTTTTCATGTCCAAACAATTCACTTTCCAAAATAGATTCAGTAAGTGCCGGAATATTTACAGCAACAAACGGATTATCTCCTCTTGGACTGATAAAATGGATTGCTTTAGCCAGCACTTCTTTTCCTGTACCATTTTCACCGGTGATTAAGACTGTCGCTTTGCTATCAGCTACTCTGGATGCAATACTTATTACTTCCTCCATTTTAGGTGAGTTTGTAATTATTGATGAAATGCTGTGTTTTTCTTTTAACTGATCTTTTAACTGACGGTTTTCTGATTTCAGGTTTTTGTTTTCAATTATCCGTTCGAGTAAAAGGTCTAGTTCATCAAGATCAACTGGTTTGGATATGTAATCGAACGCACCCAGCCTCATTGCCTTTACAGCATTTTCAACGGTGCCGTACGCTGTTATCATTACAAAACTAATTTCAGGGTTAAGTTGTTTTAGTTCTTCCAATACTTCAAGCCCGGTTTTATCAGGCATTTTATAATCTGACAAAACAATGTCTATAAGATTATTTTTAACTATTGTAATTGCTTCATTACCCGAAGATGCGGAAAATATTTTAAATTCTTTTTTCTTTAGATAACCGGATAAGATATCCCGTTGAGTTGACTCATCATCAACGATTAGTATCGAATAGTCTTTCATTGTGGTATGCTTATAATAAATTTTGTTCCGTGGTTTAATTTACTCTTAACAAATAATGAACCTGCATGCTGTGCAATAATTTTTTGTGCTATACTTAGCCCAAGACCATTTCCATCTTTTTTTGATGTGTAATAAAGGTCAAAAATCTTTTTTTGATTTTCTTCAGAGATACCGATTCCATCATCAATTATTTCGATAATAAGATTGTTTTCTTTAAGTGAATACTTAATCTCAACAGTTCCTTTAACATTTACAGCATCGAAAGCATTTTGAATAATATTTATCAGCGTTTGTTTCAATAGTTCAGGATCAATATTTATATCGCCAATATCATTAACTGCACATTTGAAATTAATAATCTTTTCTTTTGCCTGTGCCTCAAAAAGTAAAACCAGTTCACTAAAATAACTCCGGGCATTAATACGTCTTACCTGGATTTCTACAGGTTTGGCATAACTCAGGAATTGCGTAATAATTTTATTTATCCTGTTAACTTCATCCTTTAACAACCTTGTAATACTATGGTATTCTTCAGAATTATTATTCACTGAAAATTCTTTATCAAGTCTGTGCGCAATCATTCCGATTGCATTAATTGGGTTGCGTATTTCATGTGCAACGCCCGATGCAAGTTCACCCATTGCGGAGAGTTTTTCATTCCTTTTGGTTTCTTCCTCAAGTTTATGCATTTCTGTAAGATCTTTAATTACGATGATATAATTTTCAACACTGCCGCCGGTATTATAGTTTGTAGAAATATTTAAAAGAAGGAATCTGTCTTCGTCATTTATTCTAACCGTAGCTAAATAAACTTCTCCTCCGCTATCATTACCTGAAATATATTTTTTAAGCTGCTCAGCCAAAGTCCCAGAGTAAAGTTCGAGTGGTTTCCCGACAAAAGGTTCATTGTTATTATTAAACAGTTGTTGTGCAGAACGGTTGGATAAGGTTACAGCTAATTGTGCGTCTGCAACTACAACGGCATCACCCATATTTTCTAGTATTGATGCCGTAAATGATTTAAACTTTCCATATTCGGATGATACGCTTTTAAGCGTTTGGTTTGTAAATATTATGCTTAGTGTAATAATTGAAATT